>NZ_JAAQOK010000070.1:0-18885 GCF_011683705.1 Enterobacter sp. 725m/11
CAGCGTCAGATGTGTATAAGAGACAGTACAAATATTTTATTATTTCAAATTAATAATTCATCGTATTAATAAATTAATCCTGTAAGTCGTCGTGACGAGGGGGGTAACTGTTTGCATAAACCTTGATCTGACCCACAGCAAGAGCCACTGCACTTTGTGCTAAAAGTAGGCATTACGGGCCAACCGGCAACTATTCACCTTATCTTCGGGACAATACATGCAGGCAGATCGGTCAACGCAACGTGCTATCACGCGGCTCTGTATTCAGTGCGGTCTTTTTCTGCTCCAGCACGGCGCGGAAAGCGCGCTGGTCGAGGAGCTCTCAACCCGGCTGGGGCTGGCGCTGGGAATGGACAGCGTTGAGAGCGCTATCTCGTCCAACGCCATTGTGCTGACCACCATTAAAGACGGGCAGTGTCTTACGTCCACCCGTAAAAATCACGACCGCGGCATTAATATGCACGTTGTAACCGAGGTCCAGCACATCGTCATCCTGGCTGAGCATAAGCTTCTCGATCTCAAGGAGATTGAAAAACGTTTTAACCAAATCAAGCCATTACGTTATCCACGCTGGCTGGTCGTGCTCATGGTGGGGCTGTCATGCGCCTGTTTTTGTAAGCTCAATAAAGGCGGCTGGGACGGCGCGATCGTCACCTTTTTCGCTAGCAGCATCGCCATGTACGTGCGCCAGCTGCTGACGCACCGGCAGTTGCACCCACAAATTAACTTCTGCATTACCGCGTTTGTTGCCACTACGGTGTCTGGCCTGCTGCTGCGCCTGCCGCAGTTTGCCGCTACCCCGACGATTGCGATGGCCGCCAGCGTGCTTCTGCTGGTGCCGGGCTTCCCGCTGATTAACGCCGTTGCCGACATGTTTAAAGGGCACATCAATACCGGGCTGGCACGCTGGGCTATCGCCAGCCTGCTGACGCTGGCGACCTGCATCGGCGTGGTGATGGCGATGACGCTGTGGGGGTTACGAGGATGGGCGTGATAGATTTTCTGCTGGCGCTGGCACAGGACATGGCCCTGGCTGCCATTCCTGCCGTCGGCTTTGCGATGGTATTTAACGTTCCGCAACGCGCTCTGCCGTGGTGTGCGCTGCTGGGCGCAATTGGCCACGGCTCGCGAATGGTGATGATGACGGCGGGCTTTAACATCGAATGGTCGACGTTTATCGCCTCTATGCTGGTCGGCAGCATCGGTATTCAGTGGTCGCGCTGGTATCTGGCGCATCCGAAAGTGTTCACCGTCGCCGCCGTTATCCCGATGTTCCCCGGCATATCTGCCTATACGGCGATGATTTCCGCGGTGAAAATCAGCCATTTTGGCTACACCGAGCCGCAGATGATCCTTCTCCTTAGCAACTTTCTTAAGGCGTCCTCCATCGTCGGTGCGCTCTCTATCGGGCTGTCGATACCCGGGCTATGGCTCTACCGCAAACGCCCGCGCGTTTGATATTTGTGTTATTTCGCTGCCGTGGAGATAATCTTTCTGGTCCGTTTGGTAAAAATAAGGAAAGGATGTGGCTAACTCTGGCAGCGAACACCCCGATCACAGTGAAGAATCGAGCCTGAAAGAGAAAATTTTTCAGAGCGCTATCGCGCTGTTTGCCGAATTTGGACTGAACGGCGCCCGCATGGAGCAGATCGCGGAGAAAGCAGGTACCACAAAACGCATGGTCGTTTACCATTTTAAAAACAAAGAAAATCTCTACCTGCTCGTCCTGGAGTACGTTTACACCCAAATTCGCGCCAGTGAAAAGGCGCTTAGCCTGGCGGATATGCCTCCCGTCGAAGCGCTGGTCCATCTGGTTGAAGCCACCTTTGACTATCATGCCGACCACCCGGATTACATCCGCATTATCTGCATGGAAAACATGCAGCGCGGCCGTTTTATGCAGCAGTCAAACTATCTGCGGCAGGTCAACCGCAGCGCGCTCGACCTGCTGGAAGGTATCCTGCGCCGAGGCAAAGAAAAACAGCTTTTCAGCCAGACGGTTGACGCCCGCGACCTTCACCGTCTGATCAGCAGCTTCAGCTTTCACTACGTTGCCAACAGCTACACCTTCACCCTGCTGTTTGAAGAGGGTGCAGACGAGCAGGCCCAGCGCCAGCACTACCGTAAAATGGCCGTTCAGGTGGCGCTGCGTTATACCTGCCCCTAAAATTGCTTGCAATTAAATCGCGCACAATCTATATTCATTTCATGAACGCAAAAACGAACGACACGACCGCTGCGCTCCTGCTGGATAACCAGCTCTGTTTTGCCCTCTATTCGGCAAATCTGGCGCTTAATAAGCTGTACCGGCAACTGCTGGCGCCGCTAAACCTGACTTACCCGCAATATCTGGTGATGCTGGTGCTGTGGGAGCAGGATGACGTGACGGTGTCGGACATCGGCGAACGGCTGTTCCTTGACTCCGCAACGCTGACGCCGCTTCTGAAGCGTCTGGAAAGCGCAGGGCTAATCAACCGCCACCGCTCGCGTAAAGATGAGCGTCAGGTCGCCGTCACGCTGACTGAAGCCGGACGTGAACTTCAGCAGCAGGCACTGGGTATCCCACACGCGGTGGGGTGCGCTGCACAGTGTGATACCGACACCATGCTGGCGCTCAAGCAGCAGCTGGAACTTTTGCGACAACAGATTCAACGCGCGTAAGGCTATACTTTACGCGTTCTTATCTACCCATATACATCGCACGCTATTTAATAGCGCATATAAAGCAAGATGAGGAACCTGCCATGTCTTTAGAAAAAGTTGTTTATACCGCCAAAGCAAAAGCAACCGGGGGCCGTGACGGCCGCGCGACCTCTTCCGATGGCGTACTGGACGTTAAACTGGGCGTGCCCAAAGAGATGGGCGGTATGGGTGGAGAAGTCACGAACCCTGAGCAGCTGTTTGCTGCGGGTTACTCTGCCTGCTTCCTGGGCGCGATGAAGTTTGTGGCGGCTCGCGACAAATTTACCCTGCCAAAAGAAGCGTTTATTGAAGGCGAAGTGGGTATCGGCCCGCTGCCGACCGGTTTCGGTATCGAAGCAAAACTGAATATCCACGTTGAAGGTATGGATCCTGCGGAAGCCAAAAAGCTGGTCGATGCGGCGCATATCGTTTGCCCGTACTCTAACGCGACCCGCGGCAACATCGACGTGACGCTGAATATCATCGCGTGATAACTGCCTGATGGCGCTGCGCTTTTCAGGCCTACGACTGTAGCCCCGGTAAGCGCAGCGCCACCGGGGAAATCCCCTCCATCCCCTCCCCTCTCTGTGCTACCATAAGCCCATATCACGCCCGTAGTAATCAGTTGAGTAAGCGTTATGTCCTCCAGAATTCTGACCACCAGCATTGCTGGCATTGATGCCTTTATGCGCGACCCACGCGGTGTGTTGACCCACGCCGAAGGCGGCACGGTTGCGGTTTTTGCCGACAACGCGCCGGCGTTTTACGCAATCACGCCGGAACGTCTGGCGCAACTTCTGGAGATCGAAGCGCAGATATCACGTCCGGCAAGCGACGTCACGCTGGATAACCAGTTTTTTGAGGAACCGGTCAATACCCCGCTAACCGTTCCGATGGGCAAATTTGTCCTGTACGCGGGCTGGCAGCCTGACGCAGATTTTCAGCGGCAGGCAGCATTGTGGGGCATTGCGTTAACTCAGCCAGCTACCGCGGAAGAGCTCGCCGCGTTTATCGCCTGGTGGCAGGCGGAAGGCAAAGTGTTCACCCACGTTCAGTGGCAGCAAAAGCTCGCGCGTCATCTTCAAATTACCCGCGCCAGTAACAATGGCCAGCCTAAGCGCGATATCAACACGTTTTCAGAACCGGATAAACAGATCCCGAGTGGATTCCGAGGTGCGAAATGAAGAACGTCGGCGACCTGATGAAACGTCTGCAAAAGATGATGCCAGCCAACGTGAAGCCCGCCTTCACCACGGGTGAAGAGCTGCTGGCGTGGCAAAAGGAGCAAGGTAAAATTCGTGCCGCCGCGCTCGCCCGCGAAAACCGGGCAATGAAAATGCAGCGCACCTTTAACCGCTCCGGTATTCGTCCCCTGCATCAGAACTGCTCGTTTGATAACTATAAAATTGAGACCAGCGGGCAGATGAACGCGCTTGCCGCCGCGCGTCAGTACGTGGATGAATTTGACGGCAATATCGCCAGCTTCATTTTTAGCGGCAAGCCGGGCACAGGTAAAAACCACCTCGCGGCCGCCATCTGCAACGAACTGCTTCTGCGCGGTAAATCGGTCCTCATCATCACCGTGGCCGATATCATGTCCGCCATGAAAGACACCTTCAGCAACCGTGAAACCAGCGAAGAGCAGCTTCTTAACGATCTGAGCAATGTCGATCTACTGGTCATCGACGAGATTGGCGTTCAGACCGAATCCCGTTATGAAAAGGTCATCATTAACCAGATAGTCGATCGCCGCTCTTCGTCCAAACGTCCCACCGGGATGCTGACGAACCACAACATTGACGAGATGACCCGCTTACTGGGCGAACGCGTCATGGACCGCATGAAGCTGGGCAACAGTCTGTATGTCATTTTCGACTGGGACAGTTACCGCAGCCGCGTCACCGGCAAAGAGTATTAAGACAGTTCCAGGAATCGCCAGCAGGGCGCAGGTATATACTGGAACCCCTTCCGGCCCAAAACGGACCTTTTTGAGAAAGCCATTATGAAAAAACAGATTCTTATCAGCACCTTTTTAGGCGCGCTGCTGATTACCGGCGCAGCACAAGCGGCTTCGTGGCAGGAGTCCCTGTCAAGCGCCGCGAATGAGCTGACCAAAGAGAGCAGCAGCGCCCAGGGCGGGCTCTCGGCCTCTTCTCTCACCAGCCTGCTGAGCAACAGTTCCCAGAGCCTGAGCGCGGGCACGATGAACAACGCGGCGGGGATTCTGGAATATTGCGCTAAGCAAAAGCTGGCCTCGGTGACCGACGCGCAAAACGTGAAAAACCAGGTGCTGGGTAAACTGGGTCTCGACACGCAGGAGCAAAAAGCGGACACCAGCTATATGGACGGCATTCAGGGCCTGCTTAACGCGCAAAACGGCCAACAGCTTAATCTAAGCACCCTCGGCAACTCCGCCCTGGCAAAACAGGTGAAAACCAAAGCCTGCGATCTGGTGCTGAAACAAGGCGTTAATTTCATCTCCTGATCCGCCCCATTTTCTGCCACAACACGCCGCGTTTAATGCGATAGGCTTGCATCGCGGCGTTAAACGAGCGTTTTACCTACCTGCCACCGTCTCAGCGTCCGTTAGTCAGGATGCGACCATCCTCATAAAAACGATTTTATAAACCAAATCCTAACAACAGCACACTTTCGTGACACTAAAATTGCAGCTAAACGACATCGCCATTAAATTGTCTTACCAAAAATAAACAGTTAGCCAGCGAAGCACCTGGCGTCATGAGGATATGCTGTTGTCAGAATTCATCTCTCTTATCCTTTTTCTGGCTTCCGTCGGCGTTTATGCCTGGAAAGCCGGCCGTAACACCTGGTGGTTTATCGCCACGCTGGTGGTGCTCGGCATTTTTATCGTTTTAAACATTACCTTATACGCCAGCGATTACTTCACCGGCGACGGCATTAACGATGCTGTGCTCTACACCCTGACGAACAGCCTGACGGGCGCGGGAGTAGGTAAATACATCCTTCCAGGGCTGGGACTGATCGTGGCGCTGGTGACGATATTCGGCGCGCTCGCCTGGGTGCTGCGCCGCCGTCGCCATCTTCCTCACCATCATGGCTACAGCCTGCTGGCGCTTTTCCTGGCGCTGGCCTCCGTTGACGCCAGCCCCGCGTTTCATCAGATCACCGAGCTTGTAAAATCCCAGTCGCGCGACGGCGATCCGGACTTCGTGGCCTACTATAAAGAGCCGTCGAAAACGATCGCCAACCCGAAGCTCAATCTGGTCTACATCTACGGTGAAAGCCTGGAGCGTACCTACTTTGATAACGATGCGTTTCCGAACCTCACGCCGGAACTGGGCGCGCTGAAAAACGAAGGTCTCGATTTCAGCCACACCATGCAGTTACCCGGCACGGATTACACTATCGCCGGGATGGTGGCCTCCCAGTGCGGTATCCCGCTGTTCGCACCTTTTGAAGGCAACGCCTCCGCCTCGATGTCGACGTTCTTCCCGCAGAATATTTGCCTGGGCGATATCCTGAAAAACTCCGGCTATGAAAACTACTTTATGCAGGGAGCAAACCTGCGCTTTGCCGGAAAAGATGTGTTCCTGAAATCCCACGGTTTTGACCACCTGTATGGCTCAGAAGAGTTAAAAACGACGGTTGCCGATCCCACCTACCGCAACGACTGGGGCTTCTATGACGATACGGTGCTGGACGAAACCTGGAAGAAATTCGAGGAACTTTCCCGTGCCGGGAAGCGTTTTTCTCTCTTTGCGCTGACGGTAGATACGCACCATCCGGACGGGTTCGTCTCGCGCACCTGTAAGCGAAAAAGCTATGACGTGGACGGCAAAAACAACAAGTCTTTCAGCGCCGTAACCTGTAGCCAGGAGCACATCGCCGCGCTGGTCGAGAAAATCAAAGCCTCGCCGTGGTTTAAAAACACCGTCATCGTCGTATCGTCTGACCATCTGGCAATGAAAAACAGCGCGTGGGACCAACTCAGCAAGCAGGATCGCAGCAACCTGTTCTTCGTGCTGCGCGGCGACCAGCCGCAGCAGGAGTTAATCGCCACCAAACGCAACTCCATGGATAACGGCGCAACCGTGCTGGACATTCTGGGGGGCGACAACTTTATTGGCCTCGGGCGCAGCACGCTGTCGGGGCAATCCCTGTCGGAAGTGTTCCTCAACATGAAGGAAAAAATTCTCGCCTGGAAGCCCGACATCATCCGCCTGTGGAATTTCCCGAAAGAGATGAAAGACTTCACCGTCGATCGGGATAAAAACACCGTTGCCTTCTCCGGCAGCAATTTCCGCCTGCCGCTGCTGGTGCGCGTGTCGGATAGTCGCGTCGAACCGCTGCCGGAAAGCGAGTATTCCGCGCCGCTGCGCTTCCAGCTGGCCGATTTCGCCCCTCGCGATAACTTCGTCTGGATTGACCGGTGTTACAAAATGGGTCAGCTCTGGTCGCAGCCGCTGGCGCTCTCTACGGACTGGTGCGTCTCTCAGGGCCAGCTTGGCGGGGAGCAAACCGTGCAGCATGTCGACAAAGCCCAGTGGAAAGGCAAAACCGCCTTTAAAGATACGGTGATTGATACGGCTCGCTATCAGCAAAACATCGACATGCTGAAAATCGTCGACAACGACATCCGCTATAAAGCGGACAGCTTTATCTTTAACGTGGCCGGCGCGCCCGAAGAGGTGAAGCAGTTTAGCGGCATCTCCCGTCCGGAGTCGTGGGGACGCTGGTCAAACGCGCAGCTGGGCAACGAGGTGAAAATTGAGTACACCCATCCACTGCCGGAACAATTTGATCTGGTGATCACGGCCAGGGCGTACGGGCCTAACGCGAATAAACCCGTACCGGTGCGCGTGGGCGATCAAGAGCAGACGCTGACGCTTGGAAATGACGTAAGCACTCACACCCTGCATTTTGAGAATCCATCGCGCAGCAGTACCCTGGTGATTGTGCCGCCAGACCCGCAGTCCACCAATGAAGGAAATATTCTCGGCCATTCACCGCGCCAGCTCGGGATCGGCATGGTTGAAATTAAAATCGTGAGTCGCGCAGGCTAATGGTCACCCTTAACCTCACCGTTCGGCCTACATGCATTGACGACGTTGCCGCCCTGCCCGCCATTGAGCGCGCGGCGGGTGAGCGTTTTCGTGACTACCCCGACCTCGCCTGGCTTGCCGATGGCGAGGTCATTTCCGCTGAACAGCATCTCGACTATGCCGAACGGGGGCTAAGCTGGCTGGCGCTGGCGAACGACCGTCCCGTGGGGTTTATTCTCACTGAAGCGCACCCTTCGTCGCTGTTTATTGTGGAGCTCTCGGTCGATCTGGCCTGGCAGGGAAAAGGGATCGGTCGGCAGCTCATCGCCTGTGCGGCTGACCATGCCCGCCAAAAGGGGCTGAGATCGCTGACGTTGACGACGTTCCGGGACGTGCCGTGGAATGCGCCCTTCTATGCGCGGCTGGGGTTTGAAATGATGACGAGGCTGACGCCTGAATTGCGTGAAAAACGCGAAGAAGAGACGGCGCACGGTTTAGCGTATGACTCCCGCTGCGCCATGCGCCTGCCGCTTTGATATCGCCCGGTGGCGCTTCGCTTACCGGGCCTACAGCAAGCTTCCGTTGGCCGGGTAAGACGTAGCCGCCACCCGGCACAACGCGCTGGATCAGAACGTTTCCCAGTTATCGCCCGCGTCCGCCGTCGCGACTTTACGCGACATCACCGGCGCGGCAACGCTTTTCGCGGCAGCGAAATCGCGCGCCTTCATCTGCTCCTGCTGAATGCGGAACACTGCCACGGCCTGCGTCAGACGGCTCGCCTGCTCTTCCAGCGCCGCCGCCGCTGCGGCTGACTCTTCTACCAGCGAGGCGTTCTGCTGGGTCACGCGGTCCATCTCTGCCACGGCCAGGCCCACCTGGTCGATACCGCGGCTCTGCTCGTCGGACGCAGAGGCAATCTCGCCCATGATATCGGTCACGCGGGTCACCGCATTCACGATCTCACCCATGGTTTCACCGGCGCTTTCCACCAGCGTTGAACCCACTTCCACGCGTCCCACGGAGTCTTCAATCAGGCTCTTGATCTCACGTGCTGCCTGAGCGCTGCGCTGGGCCAGGTTACGCACTTCCCCTGCCACCACCGCAAATCCACGACCCTGTTCGCCCGCACGCGCCGCTTCTACCGCCGCGTTCAGCGCCAGGATGTTGGTCTGGAAGGCAATGCCGTCGATCACGCTGATGATATCGGCAATTTTCTGCGAACTGCCCGCGATGTCACGCATGGTTTGCACCACGTTGTCCACCACCTTGCCGCCCTTCTGCGCGGTTTCAGACGCGCTTAGCGCCAGGTGGCTCGCCTGACGGGCGTTCTCGGCGTTCTGCTTAACGGTCGCCGTCAGCTGCTCCATGCTGGCAGCGGTCTCTTCCAGGGAAGCGGCCTGCTGTTCAGTACGGGAAGAGAGGTCGTTATTGCCCATCGCGATTTCGCTCGCGCCGCTATAGATAGCGTTCGCGCCGTTACGCACGTCGCCCACGGTACGCACCAGCTCGCCCTGCATATGACGCAGCGAGTCGGCCAGTTCGCCCATCTCGTTAGAGCCTTCCACGTCGATGCGCTTCACCAGGTCGCCGCTGGCGATGTGGCGAATATTGTCAATGAGACGCGTCAGCGGAGAGATCAGCGCCTGCTTGATACCCAGCCAGACGGCCACAATCACCACCAGCACGGCAACCAGCACGCTGATCAGCACCCAGATAGCCTGAGTGTAAGAGCTGTTGCTGTCTTCAACCGCCATCTGGTACAGCTTGTCGTTCTGCTGCAGGTAGCTCACGTACTGCTTCTCGAATCCATCCTGGTAGCTCTGGGTCGGCTGGTCGAAGAAGGCGTTGATTTTGCCCGCCCCCAGCAGCTGAATTAGCTCAGCCAGCGCACCGTGGTAGATATCGTAGTTACGTTTTATTTCCAGCGCAGCGGCGTCACTCTGACGCGGGTCGCGCGGCAGGGCTTCATAGTCAGCCCAGTTTTTTTCCGCCTGTTTCAGCGAGGCAGACGCAATCTGCATCAGATCGTTAACGGTCGCGCCGCTGCCGATATTGTTCTGATCCATCATGTAGCGGATGCCCGCGCGGTTCAGGGTATTACGGGTTTGCAGCAGCGCAACCCAGCTCCCGTTAAGGGTGGATTGTTGCTGACGAATGGTTTGCAGGACGGTGAAATTCTCTTTGTCATTCTTCAGAGCATTAAAGAAAAGACCACCGGATGTGAGTTGTAAAAGGCCAAATATCGCTAAAACCAGCATTAAGCTGGTGACAATCTTGATACGGTTTAACATGTTTTCTCTTTCCTCAGACAGATACAGAATTTTCGGCCTGGAAAGGGAAAACTTTACGAAAATCATCCTGGAATTTGTGGTTTTTACTCTTCTTCCCGCGCTGCGTTATGCCGGTTCCCGAGTTCAATAAACTCTTCCAGCAGCGCCGTCAGCTGCTTCATCTTCTCCGGGGTGTATTCCGCCTCAATCTGCTGATACGCCTCTTCCACCTGCGCCTGGGCGTGCTCGTACAGCGCATTTCCCTCTTTGGTCAGCGACACGTACAGCTTGCGCTGGTCGTTCACCGGCTTTAAGCGCAGCACCAGGCCGTCGCGCTCCATGCGCGTCAGAATGCCGGTCAGGCTCGGGCGCAGAATACAGGTGCGAAACGCCAGATCGTGAAAATCCATCGACGGATGTTCAGCCAGCACGCGCACGATGCGCCACTGCTGCTCGGTGAGGTTATGCCGCTTCACAATCGGACGGAAGTACGACATCGCCGCTTCCCGCGCCTGCAAAAGCGCGATGGTTAATGAATCATGCATAGCCTCTCCCCTTCACATCATTAACAAGTAAACAATTCATAAAAGATGTTTTTATAAACAACACGTTTCCTGCCAGAAAGTCTAACAGAAACCATTCGTTTTTATTAATCAACTGATTTACATAGGATTAAAATGCATAATGTAAATTTATTGTTATTCATATCACAAATTCTTCACTTCTGATTGCGAAATAAACAGCAAAAGCATAAAAACAGATCATTAACATATTAATGAAATCATAACCCGGACCGTCGGGGTGAGGAGTAGGTGAATGAAAGGTACCGTATTTGCCGTCGCGCTGAACCACCAAAGTCAGCAAGAAGCCTGGGCTGAGGCGTTTGAAAAAGCCCCTTACAACACGCCGCCAAAAACGCCGGTGTGGTTTATCAAACCGCACAACACGGTGATTCGCGCGGGCGAGCCCATTCCTTTCCCGCAGGGGGAAACGGTGTTAAGCGGCGCGACGGTGGCGCTGGTTGTGGGTAAAACCGCCAGCAGGGTGCGCGTAGAGGACGCCGCGGCCTACATCGCGGGATATGCGCTGGCCAACGAGGTGAGCCTGCCGGAAGAGAGCTTCTACCGTCCGGCCATTAAGGCCAAATGCCGGGACGGCTTTTGCCCGCTTGGCGAGCTGGCCGCCGTTGATAACGTCGACAACCTGACCATCATCACCGAGATCAACGGCCGCGAAGCGGACCACTGGAACACCGCCGATCTGCAGCGCAGCGCCGCCGAACTGCTGAGCGCCCTGAGCGAATTCGCCACCCTCAATCCCGGCGATACGATATTGCTCGGCACGCCGCAAAGCCGTGTGGAGATCCGCCCGGGCGATCGGGTACGCATTCTTGCAGAAGGTTTCCCGCCGCTGGAAAACCCGGTGGTGAACGAGCGCGACGTTGCCCTTTCCCACCGCACGCCTGAACACGCCACGCTGTTCGCCCTCGGTCTTAACTACGCCGATCATGCCAGCGAGCTGGACTTCAAGCCGCCCACCGAGCCGCTGGTGTTTATCAAAGCGCCGAACACCTTCAATGGCGACAACCAGACCTCGGTGCGCCCGAACAATATCGAATACATGCACTACGAGGCGGAGCTGGTGGTGGTAATCGGTAAAACCGCGCGTAAGGTGAGCGAAGCCGAGGCGATGGAGTATGTCGCGGGCTACACGGTCTGCAACGACTACGCCATCCGCGACTACCTGGAAAATTACTACCGCCCGAACCTGCGGGTCAAAAGCCGCGACGGATTAACCCCCATCAGCCCGAACATCGTGCCAAAAGAAGCCATCCCTGACCCGCACAACCTTCGTCTTCGCACTTACGTCAACGGCGAACTGCGTCAGGAAGGCACCACCGCCGATCTCATTTTCAGCATTCCTTACCTGATTGCGTATCTGAGCGATTTTATGACCCTACAGCCGGGCGACATGATCGCCACCGGCACGCCGAAGGGGCTGTCCGACGTGGTGCCGGGCGATGAAGTGGTGGTGGAAGTGGAAGGCGTGGGCCGCCTGGTGAACCGGATTGTCAGCGAGGAGACTGCAAAATGAAAAAGATTAACCACTGGATCAACGGTAAAAACGTCGCCGGAAGCGAGTACTTCCATACCACTAATCCGGCCTCCGGCGAGGTATTAGCGGAAGTCGCCTCCGGCGGTGAAGCGGAAATTCATCAGGCCGTTGCCGCCGCTAAAGAGGCGTTCCCGAAATGGGCCAACCTGCCGATGAAGGAGCGCGCGCGCCTGATGCGTCGCCTGGGGGATCTGATCGACCAGAACGTGCCCGAGATCGCCGCCATGGAAACCGCCGACACCGGCCTGCCGATCCACCAGACCAAAAATGTACTCATCCCGCGCGCCTCGCACAACTTCGAGTTCTTCGCCGAGGTGTGCCAGCAGATGAACGGCAAAACCTACCCGGTCGACGACAAAATGCTCAACTACACCCTGGTGCAGCCGGTGGGCGTCTGCGCGCTGGTATCGCCGTGGAACGTGCCGTTTATGACCGCCACCTGGAAGGTCGCGCCGTGCCTGGCGCTGGGCAACACCGCGGTGCTGAAGATGTCTGAACTCTCGCCGCTGACCGCCGACCGTCTGGGCGAGCTGGCGCTGGAGGCGGGCATTCCGGCGGGCGTGCTGAACGTGGTGCAGGGATACGGGGCGACGGCAGGCGACGCGCTGGTGCGCCACCACGACGTGCGCGCCGTCTCCTTCACCGGCGGCACCGCCACCGGGCGCAACATCATGAAAAACGCCGGGCTGAAGAAATATTCCATGGAGCTGGGCGGCAAATCCCCGGTGCTGATTTTTGAAGATGCGGACATCGAGCGCGCGCTGGACGCCGCGCTGTTCACCATCTTCTCCATCAACGGCGAGCGCTGCACCGCGGGCTCGCGCATCTTCATCCAGCAGAGCATTTACCCGGAGTTCGTCAAGCGCTTCGCCGAACGCGCCAATCGCCTGCGCGTGGGCGATCCGACCGATCCGAACACCCAGATTGGCGCGCTCATCAGCCAGCAGCACTGGGAGAAAGTCTCCGGCTATATCCGCCTCGGCATCGAGGAAGGCGCCACCCTGCTGGCGGGCGGCCCGGACAAACCGACCGATCTGCCTGCACACCTGAAAGGCGGCAACTTCCTGCGCCCGACGGTGCTGGCGGACGTCGACAACCGCATGCGCGTGGCGCAGGAGGAGATCTTCGGGCCGGTGGCCTGTCTGCTGCCGTTTAAGGACGAGGCGGAAGGCCTGCGTCTGGCGAACGACGTGGAGTACGGCCTGGCGTCGTACATCTGGACCCAGGACGTCAGCAAGGTGCTCCGTCTGGCGCGCAACATTGAAGCGGGCATGGTGTTCGTCAACACCCAGAACGTGCGCGACCTGCGCCAGCCGTTTGGCGGCGTTAAGGCCTCCGGCACCGGCCGCGAGGGCGGCGAGTACAGCTTTGAAGTGTTCGCGGAGATGAAGAACGTCTGCATCTCCATGGGCGACCATCCGATTCCAAAATGGGGGATCTGACAATGGGCAAGCTAGCGTTAGCGGCAAAAATCACCCACGTGCCGTCGATGTATCTTTCCGAGCTGCCGGGGAAAAACCACGGCTGCCGCCAGTCCGCCATCGACGGGCATAAAGAGATCAGCAAGCGCTGCCGCGAGCTGGGCGTGGACACCATCATCGTGTTCGACACCCACTGGCTGGTGAACAGCGCGTACCACATCAACTGTGCGGAGCATTTTTCGGGCGTCTACACCAGCAACGAGCTGCCGCACTTTATCCGCGACATGACCTACGACTACGACGGCAACCCGGAGCTCGGGCAGCTGATCGCCGACGAAGCGGTGAAGCTCGGCGTGCGCGCCAAGGCGCACAACATCCCGAGCCTCAAGCTGGAGTACGGCACGCTGGTGCCGATGCGCTACATGAACGCGGATAAGCACTTCAAAGTGCTCTCCATCTCCGCGTTCTGCACGGTTCACGACTTTGCCGACAGCCGCAGGCTGGGCGAGGCCATCGTCAGCGCCATTGAAAAGTACGACGGCACCGTGGCGGTGCTCGCCAGCGGCTCGCTCTCGCACCGCTTTATCGACGACCAGCGTGCGGAAGAAGGGATGAACAGCTTCACCCGCGAGTTCGACCGTCAGATGGACGAGCGCGTGGTCAAGCTGTGGCGCGAAGGCCAGTTTAAAGAGTTTTGCAGCATGCTGCCGGAGTACGCCGACTACTGCTACGGCGAGGGCAACATGCACGACACGGTGATGCTGCTGGGGATGCTGGGCTGGGATAAATACGACGGCAAGGTGGAGTTCCTCACCGAGCTGTTCGCCAGCTCCGGCACCGGCCAGGTCAACGCCGTTTTCCCGCTTCCCGCATAAGGAGTTGTTATGCCGCACTTTATTGCTGAATGTACCGACAACATCCGCGCGCAGGCCGACCTGCCGGGGCTGTTCGCCAAAGTGAACGAGGCGCTGGCCGCCACGGAGATCTTCCCGCTCGGCGGCATCCGCAGCCGCGCCCACTGGCTGGACACCTGGCAGATGGCGGACGGTAAGCATGATTACGCCTTTGTGCATATGACGCTGAAGATCGGCGCCGGGCGAAGCCTGGAGAGCCGGGAAGCCGTGGGGGAGATGCTGTTTGCGCTGATCAAAACCCACTTCGCGGCGCTGATGGCGGAGCGCTATCTGGCGCTGTCGTTCGCCATGGAAGAACTCGATCCGACGCTCAACTACAAACAAAACAACGTGCACGCGTTGTTTAAGTAGCCGTCTGCTCGCCCGGTGGCGCTTCGCTTACCGGGCCTACAACGGCCAAGAACGTAGGCCGGGATCGCTACGCGCCACCCGGCAAAAACAGGATATCGCCATGCTCGACAAACACACCCATACCCTGATCGCCCAGCGCCTGCATCAGGCGGAACAGTCCCGGGAGCAGATCCGCGCGATCTCGCTGGAGTACCCGGAGATCACCATCGAAGACGCCTACGCCGTACAGCGCGAATGGGTGAGCCTGAAAATTGCCGAAGGCCGCGTGCTGAAAGGCCACAAGATTGGCCTCACCTCGAAAGCGATGCAGGCCAGCTCGCAGATTAGCGAGCCGGACTACGGCGCGCTGCTGGACGACATGTTCTTCCACGACGGCAGCGACATCCCCGTCGATCGCTTTATCGTCCCGCGCATTGAAGTGGAGCTGGCCTTCGTGCTGGCAAAACCGCTGCGCGGCCCGAACTGCACGATCTTCGACGTCTACAACGCCACGGACTACGTCATCCCCGCGCTGGAGCTGATCGACGCCCGCTGCCACAACGTTGACCCGGAGACCCAGCGCCCGCGCAAGGTGTTCGACACCATCTCCGACAACGCCGCCAACGCCGGGGTGATCCTCGGCGGTCGTCCGATTAAGCCCGACGCGCTGGATCTGCGCTGGATCTCCGCCCTGCTCTACCGCAACGGCGTGATCGAAGAGACCGGCGTCGCCGCTGGCGTGCTTAACCACCCGGCGAACGGCGTGGCGTGGCTGGCGAACAAGCTCGCGCCGTACGACGTGCAGCTTGAGCCCGGACAAATCATCCTCGGCGGCTCGTTTACCCGTCCGGTTGCCGCCAGCAGAGGCGACACCTTCCATGTTGACTACGGCAACATGGGCTCCATCAGCTGTCGCTTTGTATAAGGAGGCGACCATGCAAAACGCATTCAAAGCGGCGCTGAAGGCGGGCCGCCCGCAAATCGGTTTATGGCTGGGGCTGACCAGCAGCTACAGCGCAGAGCTGCTGGCCGGGGCCGGTTTTGACTGGCTGCTGATCGACGGCGAGCACGCGCCGAACAGCGTGCAGACCGTCCTGACTCAGCTCCAGGCTATCGCCCCTTATCCCAGCCAGCCGGTGGTGCGCCCGTCGTGGAACGATCCGGTGCAGATCAAGCAGCTGCTGGACGTGGGGGCGCAAACCCTGCTGGTGCCGATGGTGCAAAACGCTGACGAGGCGCGGCTGGCGGTAAGCGCCACCCGCTACCCGCCTGCGGGCATTCGCGGCGTCGGCAGCGCCCTGGCGCGCGCGTCGCGCTGGAACCGCATCCCGGATTACCTGCATCAGGCTAACGACGCCATGTGCGTGCTGGTGCAGATCGAAACCCGCGAGGCGCTGAAAAACCTGCCGCAGATCCTGGACGTGGAAGGCGTCGACGGCGTGTTTATCGGCCCGGCGGATCTGAGCGCCGACATGGGCTTTGCCGGCAATCCGCAGCACCCGGAGGTGCAGGCCGCCATCGAACAGGCGATCGCGCAGATCCTCAGCGCGGGCAAAGCGCCCGGCATCCTGATGGCGAATGAACAGCTGGCGAAACGCTATCTCGGCCTCGGCGCATTGTTTGTGGCGGTCGGTGTGGATACCACCCTGCTCGCCCGCAGCGCCGAAGCGCTGGCGGCCCGCTTTACCGACGTCACCACAGCAGTTGATAACAATAAATCCGTCTACTAAACGTACGATGTGGAGCGCAACATGACGACCTCAACCCTGCATAATAAAGATGTAGAACATCGCGCAATAAATAAGCTGTTCCGTCGTTTGATCGTGTTTCTCTTTATCCTGTTTGTTTTCTCGTTTCTCGATCGCATCAACATCGGCTTTGCCGGGCTGACGATGGGCAAAGATCTGGGCCTCACGTCGACCATGTTTGGCCTGGCCGCGACGCTGTTTTACGTCACCTACGTGCTGTGCGGGATCCCCAGCAACATCATGCTGGCGAAGGTCGGCGCACGCCGCTGGATCGCCGGGATCATGGTGGTGTGGGGCATCGCCTCCACCTGCACCATGTTCGCCACCAGCCCCGAAACGCTTTACGTCCTGCGCATGCTGGTGGGCATTGCGGAAGCCGGTTTCCTGCCAGGGATTTTGGTCTATCTCACCTGGTGGTTCCCGGCCTATCACCGCGCCCGCGCCAACGCGCTGTTTATGATCGCCATGCCGGTGACCATGATGCTTGGCTCGATCCTCTCCGGGTATATTCTGGCGATGGACGGGCTGTGGAACCTGAAGGGCTGGCAGTGGCTGTTTCTGCTGGAGGGGTTGCCGTCGGTGGTGCTCGGAGTGGTGACCTGGTTTTACCTCAACGACACGCCGGATCAGGCCACCTGGCTGGATGAAGACGAAAAGCAGGCGCTGAAAACGATGATCGCGCGCGAGCAGGAGGTCGCCATCGCCCAATCCGTCACGCCGCGCTCGACGCTGCGCGAGGTGCTTACGCCCGCCGTGCTGCTCTACACGCTGGCCTACTTCTGTCTGACCAATACGCTGAGCGCGATCAACATCTGGACGCCGCAGATCCTGCAAAGCTTCAACACCGGCAGCAGCAATATCGTGATTGGCCTGCTGGCGGCGATCCCGCAGTTTTGTACCATCCTCGGGATGATCTGGTGGAGTCGCCGCTCCGACAGGCTGAAAGAGCGAAAAAAGCACACCATCCTGCCGTACCTGTTTGCCGCGGCGGGATGGATGCTGGCCTCCGTGACCGATCACAGCCTGATCCAGCTGCTTGGCATCATCATGGCCTCAACCGGATCGTTTACCGCCATGGCGATATTCTGGACCACTCCGGACCAGGTTATTAGCCTGCAGTCACGCGCGGTGGCGCTGGCGGTGATCAACGCCATCGGTAACGTCGGATCCGCCGTCAGCCCGCTGCTGATTGGGATCCTGCGCGACGCGACCGGCAGCTTCAGCTCTGGGCTGTGGTTCGTGGCGGGTCTGCTGGTGGTCGGCGCGCTGGTGCTGACGCGCATCCCAATGACGCAGCGGGTTCAACAGAGGAACGATCATGTGCCAGAGCCCTATCGCCAACATTGATATCAGCAAGGAGTACGACGAAAGTCTGGGCACCGACGACGTGCACTATCAGTCGTTCGCCCGCATGGCGGCCTTTTTTGGCCGCGACATGCAGGCGCATCGTCACGACCAGTATTTTCAGATGCACTTTCTCGACACCGGGCAGATTGAGCTCCAGCTCGACGACCACCGCTATTCGGTGCAGGCGCCGCTGTTTGTGCTGACGCCGCCGTCGGTGCCGCACGCGTTTATCACCGAATCCGACAGCGACGGCCACGTGCTGACGGTGCGCGAGGATCTCATCTGGCCGCTGCTGGAGGTGCTCTACCCCGGCACGCGGGAAGCGTTCGGCCTGCCGGGGATCTGCCTGTCGCTTGCCGACAAGCCTGACGAGCTGACGGCGCTGAAGCACTACTGGCAGCTCATTGCCCGGGAATCCACGGCGCAGCTGCCGGGCCGTGAGCATACGCTGGTCCTGCTGGCTCAGGCGGTATTTACCCTGCTGCTGCGCAACGCGAAGCTCGACGACCACGCGGCCAGCGGGATGCGCGGCGAGCTGAAGCTGTTCCAGCGCTTTACCCAGCTGATCGACACCCACTATCACCAGCACTGGACGGTACCGGAATACGCCAGCGAACTGCACCTCACCGAATCCCGCCTGACGGACATCTGCCGCCGCTTCGCCAACCGCTCGCCGAAACGGCTGATCTTCGACCGGCAGCTGCGCGAGGCCAGGCGCCTGCTGCTGTTTTCCGACAGCGCGGTCAGCGAGATTGCCTGGCAGCTGGGATTTAAAGATCCGGCCTATTTCGCCCGGTTTTTCAATCGCCTGACGGGTTGCTCGCCCAGCGCGTATCGGGCGCAGAAAGTACCGGTTTCCTGAACGCATCGCGGTATGTAGGGCGGGTAAGCGCAGCGCCACCCGCCAAAAACCCGCACAGATCACAAATCCCAATCCCGCCCGAAAAGTACCCGCCGTTGTCCCAATCGTCCCTTCACGTTCCGCCCCTCTCACGCTCTGTCTCTTATACACATCTGACGCTGCCGCCGACGGA
>NZ_JAAQOK010000071.1:0-16652 GCF_011683705.1 Enterobacter sp. 725m/11
AAAAAAGCGCCCTAAAGGCGCTTTTTTGCTATCTGCGATCTGGATGATTCGAACCTGCAGCAGGTTCGAGCCGAACGCAGTGAGGCACCGGAGCCGTTTACGGCGACGGCCCGAAGGGCGAGCGAAGCGAGTCATCCTGCACGACCCACCAATGTAAAAAAGCGCCCTAAAGGCGCTTTTTTACTATCTGCGATATAAAAATGTGAACCTGCCGCATTTTCCTCAAGCTAATCCCGTCGGTGCCGATACCTCTGTTTTATAACGCGAGGAAAAAGTATGACGACCATTCAGGCTTCAACCCAACAGATTCAAACCAGCGGCGCGAGTGGCTCTTCGAGCAGTAACGATATCTCTGCGCAAATCACCCGCATTCTCGACAAGATCAAAAAGCTGACCCAGCAGTTAAAAGAGCTGGCAAACAGCCCCGGCAGTGCAGATGAGAAGAAGAAGCAGCAGGAACTGATTCAGACCCAGATCAAAGTGCTGCAGGCGCAGCTCGCCGCACTGCAGCGCCAGCAGGCCGAAGAAGCTCAGAAGAAGCAGGATCAAAAACTGGGCAAAGTAGAAGGCGTGAATAGCCCGTCAGACACTAATCAGATTGATATCTACATCTAATCGTCTGATGCGTTAAACAGTGGATCGCGTATGCGGGCCTCGGTTAATCGTTGTGCCTGGATACGCACCACTTCCCAGATGGCCTGCGCCGCACCCGAGAGCGAACGATTTTTTCGCCGCACCAGCATCAGCTTTCGTTCGACAACGGGCGTCAGCCGCTTCACCGCCAGCTGGCTTCCCTGCGGCAGGGGAAGCGCCAGAGCGGGCAACACGCTGATGCCAATTCCGGCTTCCACCATCGGAAACAGCGTGGCCGGATGACCAATCTCCTGCACGATCGTTGCCTTAACGCCCTGATTCACCAGCGCGGAATCAATCAGCGGGCGGCTGCCTGAGGCATAATCCTGTAAAACCAGGTTCGCCCCCTGCAGGGACTGCCAGCTGACCTCGAGCAACGCTGCCAGCGGGTCGTCGTCACGGCAGAGCAGCAAAAAAGGCTCAGAAAGAACGCTTTCGCATTCCAGATCGCTCACCTGGCCAGGATCGATCACAATACCAAAATCCACATCCCCCTGGCGGATGCTCTCCAGCACCCACTGCTGCGGTCTGTCATGCAGGACAAAATCAATATCAGGATAGCGATGGTTTCCCTCGGCAATACATTGCGGGATAAGGTGCGCGGATATCGTCTGGCTGGCCGCAACCCGCACGGTGCCCGACAGCTGCTGCCCCAGCCTCCCCACGTCTCTGAGCGTGCTGTTCAGCTCATCAAGCAGCCGTTCAAGACGCAGGGCCAGCTGCTGCCCCGCTTCGGTCAGGATCACTTCGCGCGTGGTGCGATCAAGCAACCTAACGCCGGTCTGGTTTTCCAGCTCCTTCACGCTGTGGCTGACCGCCGACTGGCTCAGGCCAATCATCTCACCTGCCCGGCTAAAGCTGCGGGCATGGGCGACGGTGACGAAAATGCGAAGCTGGCGTAGGGAATAATTCATCTGTTTAATTCATGAATGGATGCAATAAATCAATTTTATTTCTCAAATGGAAAAAAGCACAATAGCGACATCTGTTTTCAGGAGTCATTATGAAACTATTTCGTATTCTTGATCCGTTTACACTTACCCTGGTGGCCACCGTTTTACTGGCCTCGTTCTTCCCTGCTCGCGGCGGTTTCGTCCCTTTTTTTGAGGGACTGACGACAGCCGCCATCGCACTGCTGTTCTTTATGCACGGCGCAAAGCTCTCCCGCGAAGCGATTATCGCTGGCGGTAGCCACTGGCGACTGCACCTCTGGGTGATGTGCAGCACGTTTATTTTGTTCCCGATCCTCGGGGTGCTGTTTGCCTGGTGGGCACCGGTTAACGTCGATCCGGCGCTCTACACCGGTTTCCTGTATCTCTGTATTCTTCCTGCCACCGTGCAGTCTGCCATTGCCTTTACCTCTCTTGCAGGAGGGAACGTTGCAGCCGCGGTCTGCTCCGCATCGGCATCCAGCCTGTTGGGGATTTTCGTCTCCCCGCTGCTGGTGGGCCTGCTGATGAACATGCACGGCGCGGAAGGTAACCTTGAGCAGGTCGGCAAAATCTGCCTGCAGCTGCTGCTGCCGTTTGTCCTGGGCCATCTCTCGCGTCCGTGGACCGGGGCGTTCGTGGCGAAGCATAAGAAATGGATCTCCAAAACCGACCAGTCGTCGATTCTGCTGGTGGTCTATTCCGCCTTCAGCGAAGCGGTCGTGAACGGGATCTGGCATAAGGTGGGCGCAGGCTCGCTGCTGTTTATCGTGGTGGTCAGCCTCGTTCTGCTGGCAATTGTCATTGCGGTGAACGTTTTTGTGGCGCGCAAGTGCGGCTTCAGCAAAGCCGATGAGATCACCATCGTCTTCTGCGGCTCCAAAAAGAGCCTGGCTAACGGCATCCCGATGGCGAACATTCTGTTCCCCACCTCGGTGATCGGGATGATGGTGCTGCCGCTGATGATTTTCCATCAGATCCAGCTGATGGTCTGCGCGGTGCTGGCGCGTCGCTACAAGCGCCAGACGGAAAAGCTGGCGCAGGAAGAGACCCGCGCCGCGAAGGCTTAAGGACGCTTCAGGGGCTGCACCAGCTGGGTCAGCCCCTCGGTTTTGATCAGTAACGTGACAGCCATCAGCTCGCCCAGGCGCCCGGCGGGGAATTCGTCCTTGCGGGCGAACCACAGCAGGTACTCCTCCGGCAAATCGATCAGCCTGCGGCCCTTATATTTACCGAACGGCATTTCCGTATTGGCGATCTCAACGAGCTGCTCTTTCTCCACGTTACTCTCCTAACAGGCGCATCATTTCCGCTTCGTCGATAACCTCAATGCCGAGCTCCTGGGCTTTCGCCAGCTTCGAACCCGCAGCTTCGCCGGCAATCACCAGGTCGGTTTTCTTCGACACGCTGCCCGCCACTTTGGCCCCCAGCGCCACCAGACGCGCTTTTGCATCGTCGCGTGAAAGCTGGCTAAGGCTACCGGTTAGCACCACGGTTTTACCGGCAAATGGGCTATCAATTTCTTCGGCGTTGACTACCACCGGCGCAGGCCATTTAATGCCCTCTTCCAGCAGCTTGCCGATGACCTCGCGGTTGCTCTCTTCGGCAAAGAAGTTAAAGACGTGCGTGGCGACGACGATGCCGACGTCCGGCACTTTCTGCAGCTCGTCGATGCTTGCCTTTTCCAGCGCCTCCAGCGTACCAAAGTACGCGGCTAAACCTGCCGCCGTCGCTTCGCCGACTTCACGAATGCCCAGCGCGTACAGGAAGCGGGCGAAGGTCGTCTCTTTCGCTGCTTCCAGCGCGTTAACCACGTTCTGGGCTGACTTCGGCCCCATGCGATCCAGACCGGTCAGTTTGCCCGCCGTGAGCCTGAACAGATCCGCTGGCGTATGGACATACTCTTTCTCAACCAGCTGATCGATAATCTTGTCGCCCATGCCGTCAACGTCCATTGCGCGACGGGAAACAAAGTGCTTAAGCGACTCTTTACGCTGCGCGCCGCAGATCAGGCCGCCCGTACAGCGGGCCACCGCTTCGCCTTCCACACGCTCTACGTCAGAGCTGCATACCGGGCAGTGGGTCGGGAAAACGACCTCGCGCGTATCATCAGGACGTTCTGACTCAACAACGTTCACCACCTGCGGGATAACATCGCCCGCGCGGCGAATCACCACTTTGTCACCGATGCGCAGGCCGAGGCGTTCGATTTCATCGGCGTTGTGCAGCGTAGCGTTACTCACCAGCACGCCTGCGACCTGCACCGGCTCCAGTCGAGCGACCGGGGTAATAGCGCCCGTACGGCCCACCTGAAACTCCACGTCGCGGACAAAGGTCATCTGCTCCTGGGCAGGGAATTTAAACGCCACCGCCCAGCGCGGTGCACGCGCCACAAAGCCCAGCTGCTCCTGCAGCGCCAGCGAATTGACCTTGATGACAACGCCATCGATATCAAAGCCGAGCGTCGGACGGTCCTCTTCCACTTTATGGTAGAACGCCAGCACCGCTTCCGGCGAGTCGCAGAGCTGAACGCGGTTGCTCACCGGCAGGCCCCAGGCTTTAAACTGCAGTAGACGCCCGAGGTGCGTATCCGGTAACTCACCACCTTCCAGAATACCGACGCCGTAGCAGAAGAAAGTAAGCGGTCGCTTCGCGGTGATGCGCGGGTCAAGCTGGCGCAGAGAGCCTGCCGCCGCGTTACGCGGGTTAGCAAACACTTTCCCGCCGGTGCGACGCGCCTCTTCGTTAATTTTCTCGAATCCCGCCTGCGGCAGGAACACCTCGCCGCGCACTTCCAGACGCGCGGGAATGTTGTCACCCTGCAGCTTCAGCGGGATCGCGCGGATGGTTCGCACGTTAGTGGTGATGTCTTCACCCGTCGTACCGTCGCCACGCGTGGCGGCGCGCACCAGCACGCCGTTTTCATAGAGAAGGCTGACCGCCAGGCCGTCGAGCTTCAACTCGCAGCACCAGGTGAGGGAATCGCTGCTTTTCAGACGGTCCTGCACGCGCTTGTTAAACGCGAGGAAGCTCTCTTCATCAAAGACGTTGTCCAGCGACAGCATCGGCACTTCGTGACGCACCTGGCTGAAAGCCCCCAGCGGCTCGGCGCCGACGCGCTGGGTCGGAGAATCTGGCGTAATCAGTTCCGGGTGCTGCGCCTCCAGCTCGCGCAGCTCGCGCATCAGCCGGTCATACTCCGCATCAGGCACTTCCGGTGCGTCCATAACATGATAGAGATATTCATGATGGCGAAGCGTGGTTCGCAGTTCAGTGAGTTGTTGTTCGATTGAGTCCATATCGCACCATCAATGAGAAAAAACCCCCGACAGGCGGGGGTTGAGGAGGAGTTGAAGTAAACGCGACAATTACGCGTTGGCTTCCTTAACTTCACGGATGCGGTCCTGATACTCGCGCAGCTTCTGCGGGGTCATCATTCGACGCTGATCGTCGAGCACCACACCACCCACTTCATCAGCGATGTGCTGAGCGGACTGCAGCATCAGCTTGAAGTTTTGCAGCTCGTCGCCGTAGGACGGCACCTGCATAAAGATAGTGACACCCGGCGTCACGAAATCACCGGTCATTTCCGGGTCAAAGGTGCCTGGGTTGACCATATTGGCCAGGCTAAACAGCGCCGGACCACTACCGTCAGGGCTCAGGTGGCGATGGAAAATGTTCATATCGCCAAACTTGAAGCCTGCCTGTTGAATACTGTTGAGCAACACGTCACCGTTGAGATGGCTGCCGTGATGCGCGGCCACGTTCATGATGATCACCGCTTCTTTACGCTGCGGCTTTTCAACAACCGGTTCAGGCTCGACGACCGGCTCTGGCTCAACGTGCGGAGCCGGAGCGGGCTGCGGCGCAGGCTGTACATGAACAGGCTGCTGCGGTTGCTGCGCAGGTTGCTGTTGCACGGGCTGCTGCACAGGTTGCTGTTGAACCGGCTGTGGCGCAGCGGGCTGCTGTTGGACAGGCGGTTGCGGCGGCTGACGTACAGGTTCTTCCACTGGCTGCGGCGCTGGCTGGCGCGGCTGGGCAGAGGCATACGGCGGTTGATACTGGTGCTGCGGAGCGCGGGGGGCTTCATGCTCCCCATGAGCCGCGCCGGGCGCAGTATTGACCCGATGAACACGAACTTCACCCACGCCGTCGTCGTCGCTACCGGTGATGTCATCTTCAGTGTCATCATCATCACGACTGGACTTCATGCGCTTCAGTGGGCGATCGCGAAACATCGAGGAACGCTCTTTACGGCTGGTCCAGAAACCATGTACCAGTAAAGCGATTATGGCGATCGCGCCAACAATGATTAATATCAGACGCAAATCCTGCATCATTATATTCTCTGTTGTTCTAACACCTTGCCACCACGGCAAACATTTACTCACTAAGAGTATTTGCCGTTTACGTCAAGTGCAAGTGTGTGCAGAGCATTCGCAGCATAAAGATGAAGTAAATCGTGCTTTTTGCTGGTTTTTCGAACATTTCCGAACTGGTCATTGGTCCGCAAGTGGATAATATAGGCGGGCAATTCCACTGGTTGTGAAAAAAGGAGTACAGCCTGGTTATGGTTTCAACATCGTCTTCTCCCCCGCGCAGCGGCGTCTGGTATTTTTCTCAGGGCTGGAAGCTGGTTTCACTGCCAGGTATCCGTCGCTTCGTCATTCTGCCGCTGCTGATCAACATTATTCTGATGGGCGGCGCGTTCTGGTGGCTGTTCACAAAGCTCGAAAGCTGGATCCCGTCGCTGATGAGCTACGTGCCGGACTGGCTGCAGTGGCTTAACTACCTGCTCTGGCCGGTGGCGGTCATCTCCGTGCTGCTGGTATTCGGCTATTTATTCTCAACGATCGCGAACTGGATAGCCGCGCCGTTTAACGGCCTGCTGGCGGAACAGCTGGAGGCGCGGCTTACCGGCGCGACGCCACCGGACACGGGCGTGCTGGGGATCGTGAAAGATATCCCGCGCATTATGAAGCGCGAGTGGCAGAAGTTTGCCTGGTACCTCCCCCGCGCGGTTGTACTGCTTGCCCTCTACTTTGTCCCCGGCATTGGCCAGACGGTTGCGCCGGTGCTGTGGTTTCTGTTCAGCGCCTGGATGCTGGCCATCCAGTACTGCGACTATCCGTTCGATAACCACAAGGTGCCGTTTAAAGCGATGCGCACCGCTCTGCGCACCCGGAAGGTCGCCAATATGCAGTTCGGCGCGCTGACCAGCCTGTTCACCATGATTCCCTTCCTTAATTTGTTCATCATGCCGGTTGCGGTTTGCGGCGCGACGGCGATGTGGGTGGACTGTTATCGTGCTAAGCACGCGTTATGGAAATAATGCAAAAATGTGTAAAGCAGGGGTGGCTTATGCCGCCCCTTATTCCATACTGATCCCCATTATTTCCTTGCAGTATATAGATATGCGAATTCCTTACTTCCCCCTACCTGCTTAGCAGGTATGCTGGGTCGGTATCCCAATTTCATACAGTTAAGGACAGGCCATGAGTAAGATTTATGAAGACAACTCGCTGACTATCGGTCATACGCCCCTGGTTCGACTGAACCGTATCGGTAATGGACGCATTCTGGCGAAGGTCGAATCACGCAACCCGAGCTTCAGCGTAAAATGCCGCATCGGTGCAAACATGATTTGGGATGCTGAAAAACGCGGCGTGCTGAAGCCAGGCGTTGAGCTGGTGGAACCGACCAGCGGTAACACCGGTATCGCTCTGGCCTATGTTGCTGCCGCACGCGGCTACAAGCTGACCCTGACCATGCCGGAAACGATGAGCATCGAACGTCGCAAACTGCTCAAAGCGCTGGGGGCGAACCTGGTCCTGACCGAAGGCGCGAAGGGCATGAAAGGTGCCATTCAGAAAGCGGAAGAGATCGTGGCCAGCGATCCGGCGAAATATCTTCTGCTGCAGCAGTTCAGCAACCCGGCTAACCCTGAAATTCACGAGAAGACCTCCGGCCCGGAAATCTGGGAAGATACTGACGGCCAGGTTGACGTATTTATCTCCGGCGTCGGCACCGGCGGCACGCTGACCGGCGTGTCTCGCTATATTAAAGGCACAAAAGGTAAAAAAGAGCTGATTACCGTTGCCGTTGAACCGACCGACTCCCCGGTTATCGCTCAGGCGCTGGCGGGCGAAGAGCTCAAGCCTGGCCCGCATAAAATTCAGGGCATCGGCGCGGGCTTCATTCCGGGTAACCTGGATCTGAAGCTGATCGATAAAGTCGTTGCCATCACGAACGAAGAGGCCATCTCTACCGCGCGTCGTCTGATGGATGAAGAAGGCATTCTGGCGGGTATCTCTTCCGGTGCGGCCGTTGCGGCAGCGCTCAAACTTCAGGAAGATGAAGCCTTTACCAATAAGAATATTGTGGTTATCCTTCCTTCCTCGGGTGAGCGTTACCTGAGCACCGCACTGTTTGCCGATCTGTTCACGGAAAAAGAGCTGCAACAGTAGTGCCAGTATGTTAATAACGCGTAAAAAAGCACCTTTTCGGGTGCTTTTTTGTGGCCTGCTTCAAACTTTTGACCCTCCTGGCATTGCTTCACCCCGATGTGTCTGGTATTTAAACCAGCAATTATTTTGAAGCGTGAAATTAATCAGTGAACGAAATACCCTTGCTGAATCGATTTTATGATTTGGTTCAAGTCTTCCTTTCGCTGCATAATGTTTAATGACGATTGAAACGTCAGCGCTAACAATACAGGCTAAAGTTAAGCCGCCAGGCTAGACTTTAGTTCCACAACACTAAACCTATAAGTTGGGGAAATACAATGTTCCAGCAAGAAGTTACCATTACCGCTCCGAACGGTCTGCACACCCGCCCTGCTGCTCAGTTTGTTAAAGAAGCGAAAGGCTTCACTTCTGAAATCACTGTAACTTCCAACGGCAAAAGCGCTAGCGCAAAAAGCCTGTTCAAACTGCAGACTCTGGGCCTGACTCAGGGCACCGTTGTTACCATCTCTGCTGAAGGTGAAGACGAGCAGAAAGCAGTTGAGCATCTGGTTAAACTGATGGCTGAGCTCGAGTAAGTTTCCGGGTTCTTTTAAATATCAGTCACAAGTAAGGTAGGGTTATGATTTCAGGCATTTTAGCATCCCCGGGTATCGCTTTCGGCAAAGCACTGCTGCTGAAAGAAGACGAGATCGTCATCGACCGGAAAAAAATTTCTGCCGACAAGGTTGATCAGGAAGTTGAACGTTTTCTGAGCGGTCGTGCCAAGGCATCTGCGCAACTGGAAGCGATCAAAACTAAAGCTGGCGAAACTTTCGGTGAAGAAAAAGAAGCCATCTTCGAAGGGCACATCATGCTGCTCGAAGATGAGGAGCTGGAGCAGGAAATCATAGCCCTGATTAAAGATAAAGGCATGACGGCCGACGCGGCTGCGCATGAAGTTATCGAAGGTCAGGCAACTGCCCTGGAAGAGCTGGATGATGAATACCTGAAAGAGCGTGCGGCTGACGTACGTGACATCGGTAAGCGCCTGCTGCGCAACATCCTGGGCCTGGCCATTATCGACCTGAGCGCGATTCAGGATGAAGTGATCCTGGTTGCCGCTGACCTCACCCCGTCTGAAACCGCACAGCTGAACCTGAAAAAGGTTCTCGGTTTCATCACCGACGCGGGTGGCCGTACCTCCCACACCTCAATCATGGCGCGTTCTCTGGAACTGCCTGCCATCGTGGGCACCGGTAGCGTCACCTCTCAGGTGAAAAACGGCGACTATCTGATTCTGGATGCCGTAAACAATCTGGTTTACGTCAACCCAACTAACGAAGAGATCGAAAAACTGCGCGCGGTTCAGGAGCAGGTTGCGACTGAAAAAGCGGAACTCGCTAAGCTGAAAGACCTGCCAGCCATCACCCTGGACGGCCATCAGGTAGAAGTGTGCGCAAACATCGGTACCGTACGCGACGTTGATGGCGCTGAGCGCAACGGTGCGGAAGGTGTTGGTCTCTATCGTACAGAATTCCTGTTCATGGACCGCGACGCGCTGCCAACGGAAGAAGAGCAGTTTGCTGCGTATAAAGCCGTCGCAGAAGCGTGTGGCTCACAGGCGGTTATCGTCCGTACCATGGACATCGGTGGCGACAAAGAGCTGCCGTACATGAACTTCCCGAAAGAAGAGAACCCGTTCCTGGGCTGGCGTGCCGTGCGTATCGCGATGGATCGTAAAGAGATCCTGCGTGACCAGGTTCGCGCTATCCTGCGTGCCTCCGCTTTCGGTAAGCTGCGCATCATGTTCCCGATGATCATCTCTGTTGAAGAAGTGCGTGCACTGAAGAAAGAGATCGAAATCTACAAACAGGAACTGCGCGACGAAGGTAAAGCATTTGACGAGTCAATCGAGATCGGCGTGATGGTGGAAACACCTGCGGCGGCGACCATTGCGCGTCATTTAGCCAAAGAAGTTGATTTCTTTAGTATCGGCACCAATGATTTAACGCAGTACACCCTGGCAGTTGACCGTGGTAATGATATGATTTCACATCTCTACCAGCCAATGTCACCGTCCGTACTGAACTTGATCAAGCAAGTTATTGATGCTTCTCATGCAGAAGGTAAATGGACTGGCATGTGTGGTGAGCTTGCAGGCGACGAACGTGCTACACTTCTGTTGCTGGGTATGGGTCTGGACGAATTCTCTATGAGCGCCATTTCCATCCCGCGCATTAAGAAGATTATCCGTAACACGAACTTCGAAGATGCGAAGGTGTTAGCAGAGCAGGCTCTTGCTCAACCGACAACGGACGAGTTAATGACGCTGGTTAACAAGTTCATTGAAGAAAAAACAATCTGCTAATCCACGAGATGCGGCCCAAATTACTGCTTAGGAGAAGATCATGGGTTTGTTCGATAAACTGAAATCTCTGGTTTCTGATGATAAGAAAGACTCCGGAACTATTGAGATTGTTGCTCCGCTCTCCGGCGAGATCGTCAACATCGAAGACGTGCCGGATGTAGTGTTTGCTGAGAAAATCGTTGGTGATGGCATTGCTATCAAACCAACTGGCAACAAAATGGTTGCTCCAGTTGACGGCACCATCGGTAAAATTTTTGAAACCAACCATGCGTTCTCTATCGAATCTGATAGCGGTATCGAACTGTTCGTTCACTTCGGTATCGACACCGTTGAACTGAAAGGCGAAGGCTTCAAGCGTATCGCGGAAGAAGGCCAGCGTGTTAAAGTTGGCGACCCGGTGATTGAATTCGATCTGCCACTGCTGGAAGAAAAAGCCAAGTCTACCCTGACGCCGGTTGTTATCTCCAACATGGACGAAATCAAAGAACTGATCAAACTGTCTGGCAGCGTCACCGTGGGCGAAACCCCGGTTATCCGCATCAAGAAGTAATTCTTGCCGCACAGAAAAATGGCGCCTTCGGGCGCCATTTTTGTTTATGCAGGGAGGATAAGCTCGTCGTAGCCTTTCGACTGGGTATAAAGCATCACATCAGTCACCCGATCCCCGGCCATGCGAATGGCATCAGCAACGGTTTTCCCCTCAACAATTCCGCTCACCAGTTCTGAACAGAACAGATCCCCCGTCCCTTTCAGATCGGTTTCTACGCGGGGATGAGCGCTGACGGTCACGCCCTCACGCGTCACCAGCACCACGTGGATGTTTTGCGGGTCGTCGGCGACCGGCGCGCTGGTGATCGCCACCCATTTCAGAGTGTCAGAAAGCAACCCCTGCGCGGCGGCAATAGCGCTTTCCGGCGTCCGGCACGGCTTACCGCTTAACACTTCCAGTTCATAGACGTTTGGCGTAATCCCCTGCGCCAGCGGCAGCAGGTGTTCCCGGTACGCTTCCGGGATATCCGGCTTCACGTACATTCCGCTGTCGATATCGCCGATAACCGGGTCGACCAGCACCAGCAGCTCAGGATGCTGCGCTTTGACCGCCCTCAGCCACTGCGCCAGCAGCGCGATCTGGCTGGCGCTGCCCATATAGCCGGTAGTGACCGCTTTAAGCTCGCGCAGGATCTCGCGCTCTTCCAGCGCCTTCAGGTAGCCGCTGAACCACTCGTCGGGGATCACCCCGCCGTAGAAGGTGTCGTAATGCGGCGTGTTGCTAAACAGCACCGTCGGCACGGCGGTCACGTTCAGCCTGTGGGTTCGAATGTTCGGCACAGCAATGCTGTTCCCCACGCTGCCGTAAACCACCTGCGACTGCACCGCGACAATGTCGGTTTGCTGCGCCCGGGTGTTATCCCGGAATAGAATCATCTCCATGACGCTTAAATCCCCGCCCCCTGCGAATAACTCTCTTCACCAAAGACGCCGGTAGACAAATAGCGATCGCCGCGATCGCAGATAATCGCCACCACGACCGCACCGGGGTTTGCCTGCGCCACGCGCAACGCCCCCGCTACCGCGCCCCCCGAGCTGACCCCGCAGAAGATGCCTTCACGCACGGCCAGTTCACGCATGGTATTCTCCGCCTCGCGCTGATGAATATCCAGCACCCGATCCACCAGCTGCGCATTAAAAATGCCCGGCATATACTCCGCAGGCCAGCGGCGAATGCCCGGAATGCTGCTCCCCTCTTCCGGCTGCAGACCAACAATGGTGACCGGTTTCTCCTGCTCGCGCAAAAAACGGGACACGCCGGTAATGGTGCCGGTGGTGCCCATGCTGGAGACAAAATGGGTGATGCGCCCGCCGGTTTGCTGCCAGATTTCCGGCCCGGTGGTGGTGTAGTGCGCGTACGGGTTGTCCGGGTTATTGAACTGATCGAGCAGTTTACCTTCTCCGCGCTCGGCCATCGCTAACGCTAAGTCTCGCGCCCCTTCCATCCCCTGCTCTTTGGTTACCAGAATCAGCTCGGCCCCGTAGGCGCGCATCGCGGCGCGGCGCTCCTGGCTCATGTTGTCCGGCATCAGCAGCTTCATGCGGTAGCCTTTCAGCGCCGCAATCATTGCCAGCGCGATACCGGTGTTGCCGCTGGTGGCTTCAATCAGCACATCGCCTGGCTTAATTTCACCGCGTTTCTCGGCCTGGACAATCATCGACAGCGCCGCGCGGTCTTTCACCGACCCTGCCGGGTTGTTGCCTTCGAGTTTGACCCAGATTTCGCTGCCGTTGGCACATCCCATGCGCTGAAGCTTGACCAGAGGGGTGTTGCCGATGGTGTGTTCGAGTGTATTCACGATTTTTACTCAATAAAAAGCCCGGTAAGCATCACGCCACCGGGCGAAAAACATACTCAATAACCTATCAGGCTGACTCCGCCAGAGCAATATCCTCGCGCGTCTCAATCCGCTCCTTACCGTGATAGATGCGCGCATGCTGCAGCCCGACAAACAGGCGCTCTCCCCGATGCGGCGGGACGTTGTCGCGCATGACCACGGTCAGCGGCTCGGTATACCAGCCCAGCGGCTGTACCACCAATTGGGTGTAGTGTCCTTTAGGGCTAGCTTCCAGCACCTGCACTGGCAGCGGGGAATCCAGGCTGGTGCGGCGGCTGACGTCCACTTCCCACGGGCGCAGGAACAGATCGACCGGCCCCTGATGCGCGGAGGTGTAGCCCAGCGGCCAGCGGTGCGCGCCGACGTGGAACTGTCCACCGCGAATGGTGCCCTGCAGTCGGTTCACCTCGCCCATAAACTCCAGCACGAAGCGGGTCGCCGGCTCGCGCCAGAGCTGTTCCGGCTCGTCAACCTGCTCGATGTTGCCCTGGCTCATGACCACCACGCGGTCCGCGACTTCCATCGCCTCTTCCTGATCGTGGGTCACGAAGACGCTGGTGAATTTCAGCTCTTCATGCAGCTGGCGCAGCCAGCGACGCAGCTCTTTGCGCACCTGCGCATCCAGCGCGCCGAAGGGTTCATCCAGCAGCAGTATTTGCGGCTCAACGGCCAGCGCGCGCGCCAGCGCCACGCGCTGCTTCTGCCCGCCGGAAAGCTGCGCCGGGAAACGGTCCGCCAGATGCGCCAGCTGCACCATCTCCAGCAGTTTGGTTACTTTCGCCTTAATGGTTGCCGCATCCGGGCGTTCACGACGCGGCAGCACCGTCAGGCCAAAGGCGATATTGTCGAAAACGGTCATGTGACGGAACAGCGCGTAATGCTGGAAGACAAAGCCGACTTTACGATCGCGGGCGTGCAGGCGGCTCACGTCGGTGCCGTGGAAGCGGATGTGCCCGCTGGTCTGGTGCTCAAGCCCGGCGATGATCCGCAGCAGCGTCGTTTTGCCCGAGCCAGACGGCCCCAACAGCGCCACCATTTGTCCGGAAGGGATATCCAGTGAGATATCATTCAGCACCTGGGTGCGACCAAAAGACTTCTTAATATTGGCAATCTCAATGCTCATGATTTCCCTCCTGATGCTGACGTTTTTCCTGATTCTCTAAACGCCACTGCACCACACTCTTCAAAAACAGGGTCAAAATCGCCATCAGCGTCAGCAACGCTGCGGCAGTAAACGAGCCGATGGTGTTGTAGTCCTGCTGCAGGAGTTCAATCTGCAGCGGCAGCGACAGCGTTTCACCGCGAATCGAGCCGGAAACCACCGACACCGCACCGAACTCACCGATGGCGCGGGCGTTGGTCAGCACCACGCCGTAAAGCAGCGCCCAGCGGATATTCGGCAACGTCACGCGGCGGAACATCTGCCAGCCGGATGCGCCAAGCAGAACGGCCGCTTCGTCTTCATTGCTGCCCTGGCTTAACATCACCGGCACCAGTTCACGCACCACGAACGGACAGGTCACGAAGATCGTCACCAGCACCATACCCGGCCAGGCGAACATGATCTGCAGGTTATGTTCATCCAGCCAGCCGCCCAGCGGGCCGTTGGAGCCGTAAAAGAGCAGGTAAACCAGACCGGCAACAACAGGCGACACGGCAAACGGAATATCCAGCAGGGTCAGCAGCAGCTGACGTCCCGGGAAGTTAAAGCGCGTCACCAGCCAGGCCAGCAGCGTACCGAAGACCAGGTTCACCGGCACGGTGATCAGGGCAATCAGCACCGTCAGCCAGATGGCGTGCAGCATGTCCGGGTTCGCCAGGTTCTCCAGCGCGGGCATCAGCCCCTTGCTGAACGCCTGGACGAAGATATAAATCGTCGGCACGACGAGAATGAGGGCGGAAACCAGCACGCCTACGCCAATCAGAAACCATTTACCCCAGTTGATGCGGGGCGCATCGTATCGCTTCAATTGCGTAACTTCCGCCATCAGTGACCTACCACACGTCGACCAAAGCGACTTTGCAGAGTGTTAATCGAGTACAACAGCAGCAGCGAGGCCGCGAGGATCACCGAAGCAATCGCGCTTGCCGCCGGATAATCAAACTCCTGCAGGCGGATGAAAATCATCAGCGAGGTGACTTCCGTTTTCCAGGCGATGTTCCCGGCGATAAATATCACCGCGCCGAACTCACCCAGGCTGCGGGTAAACGACAGCGCGACGCCCGCCATCAGCGCCGGAGATAGCTCTGGCAGAACCACTTTGCGGAAGCTCTGCCAGCGCGTGGCGCCCAGCGTTTCCGCCGCTTCTTCGTATTCCGGACCCAGCTCTTCCAGTACCGGCTGCACGGTACGCACCACAAACGGGATGCTGGTAAAGGCCATCGCCACCGCAATCCCGAGCCAGGTATAGGTCACCTTGATGTCAAATTTCGCCAGCCACTCGCCGTACAGCCCGTTCACGGAGAAGAGCGACGCGAGGGTTAAGCCCGCAACCGCCGTCGGCAGCGCAAACGGCAGATCCATCAGGGCATCAAGCAGCGTACGGCCCGGGAAACGATAGCGGGTTAAGATCCACGCCATCAGCAGGCCAAACACGCCGTTAAAAATGGAGGCAACAAACGCCGACAGCAGCGTCACCTTATAGGCCGCCACCACCTGCGGGTTGGTGACCACGTCCCAGTACTGCGCCCAGCTCATCTGAGCAAGCTGCATCACCAGCGCGCTGAGCGGCAACAGCAGGATCAGGCAGACGAACAGCAGGCTGGTCCCGAGGCTTAAGGTAAAGCCCGGCAGCACGCGTTTAGTCGAGACTGCAAACATTACTTACGCCCCGCCGCCAGCAGTTTGTCTAACTCACCGCCGCTGGCAAAGTGCGTTTTCATCACCTCAGGCCAGGAGCCGAAATGATCTTCCACGCGGAACAGCGCGGTCTGCGGGAATTTATCTTTCAGCTTGTTCATCACGTCCGGATTGTTCACGCGGTAGTAGTAATCGGTAATGATGGTCTGCGCCTGCGGGCTGTACAGGTAGTTGAGATAGGCTTTTGCCGCTTTCTCGGTGCCGTTCGCCTGCACGTTTTTATCCACCCACGCCACCGGGAACTCGGCCAGGATGTTGGTTTTCGGAATAACCACCTCGAAGCCCTGCGCTTCGTACTGCTTGCGAATGTTGTTCACTTCGGATTCGAAGCTGATCAGCACGTCGCCCAGACCACGCTCGGCGAAGGTCGTGGTCGCGCCGCGGCCGCCAGTATCAAACACTTCGACGTTTTTCAGGAACTGGGTCATGAACTGCTCGGTCTTCGCTTTATCCTTACCGTCAGCCTTGTCTGCCGCGCCCCACGCGGCTAAATAGGTGTAGCGCGCGTTACCTGAAGTTTTTGGGTTCGGGAAAATCAGCTTCACGTCGGAACGCACCAGGTCGCTCCAGTCGTGGATGTTCTTCGGGTTGCCCTTACGCACCAGGAAGCCCATGGTGGAGTAGAACGGCGAGCTATTGTTCGGCAAGCGGCTCTGCCAGTCAGCCGGGATCAGCTTGCCCTTGTCGTGCAGGATCTGCACGTCAGTCACCTGGTTGTAGGTCACGACGTCTGCTTTCAGCCCCTGCAAAATCGCCAGCGCCTGCTTGGATGAACCGGCGTGGGACTGCTTGATGGTCAGCTTATCGCCATTGTTTTCTTTCGCCCACTGCTGCTCGAACGGTGGGTTAAGGGCGGCAAACAGCTCGCGGGAGACATCATACGAGCTGTTCAGCAGCTCGGTCGCCTGCGCCTGGGCCACCAGCAGTAAACCTGCCAGCGCCAGAGTTCCTTTTTTCAGTACAGTAACGGCCATTGCGCACCCTTATAAATGTGATGTCTATCTTATCTGTCTCTTATACACATCT
>NZ_JAAQOK010000072.1:0-15245 GCF_011683705.1 Enterobacter sp. 725m/11
TGGGTTGCCGTTTTTAGTGTGTTCCCCCTCTCCCGTGGGAGAGGGTTGGGGTGAGGGCACCAGCCCGCACTATGCCCTTACATGCCGATTTTAACCGGCATCCCCGACCGCCGTTCCAGTTCAGCGCCCGCCCCCTCGTTTATCAACTGTGTCTGCTGTGCGGCGGAGATGGGCAGAGGCACTTTCCGGCTCGATTCAAATTCCGCCCGGTTACGCGACAGCGGTTCGTGAACCTCCACCCAGCGGCTGCCGTCCGGCTCCGTGGTCACCTTAACGGGCCGATCGATAAGCTGCACGCGGGTGCCCACGGGGACATTATCGAAAAGATATTTAATGTCGTTGTTACGCAGACGAATACAGCCCTGGCTCACCCGTAGCCCAATGCCGAAATTGGAGTTTGTGCCGTGTATGGCATATAGCCTGCCGATATATATCGCATACAGCCCCATCGGGTTATCCGGCCCGGCTGGCACGAAGGCGGGTAGCGTTTTCCCCTCTGCCGCATAGGCACGACGCGTGTTCGGCGTAGGTGACCAGGTGGGGCCCTCCTGCTTGCGCTCAACCGCCGTGACCCAGTTACGCGGGGTTTCGCGACCGGCCTGACCAATGCCGATGGGCAGTACTTCGACGGTATTGCTGCCCGGCGGGTAATAGTAGAGACGCATTTCCGCCACGTTAACGACAATCCCCTCGCGCACGGTGTCGGGTAAAATCAGCTGCTGAGGAATGACCAGCCGGGTGCCGGATTTGGGCAAAAAAGGATCAACGCCCGGGTTCGCTTCCAGCATATTGCTGAGCCCCAGCCCGTGCTGTGCAGCAAAGGCCTCAAGCGGTAACGTATTGCGCTCGGGAACGGTGATGGTAATCGGGGTTCCCACCAGCCGACTGCCTTCCGGCGGCAGGGTATAGGTTACGGCAAACGCACTGGGAACAGCGGCACACAGCGTAAGGACGAACCAGGTAAGTCGCATCATAATTTCCTGTGCTCACAAAAGAGAAAGCCTGGACTCAGGCAGGCTTTCTCAGTTTACGCTATTACGCTTCGATTTTACGCCATCTGCGCGTCAGCACTTTTTCCGCCTCGACAACAAGGAACATCACAAAACCAATCAGGAAGGTAATGACCCAGTAGCGGAACGGCAGCGCTTCGGTGCCAAACAGCATCTGCATGAACGGGGCGTAAATGATAAGAAGCTGTAGCGCCAGCAGTACGCCGCTCACGATCCAAATCCCTTTATTCGCCAGCAGACCTTTGCTCAGCGAGAAGCCGTCATTAACGCGACAGTTGAGCATGTAGAACCACTGCGCGGTCACCAGGGTTTGCAGCAGCACGGTGCGGATGAATTCCGCCGAGTAGCCGCGCGGCTGTAGCCAGGCTTCCAGCACGAAGGCGCTAATCGCAATCATCAGACCGACAAACACCACGCGCCAGATAGCGTAGCCGTCCATCACATGCAGATTCGCCTTGCGCGGTGGCCGGTTCATGATGTTCTTCTCACCCGCTTCAAACGCCAGGCCAAACGACAGGGTTGCTGACGTGGCCATGTTCATCCACAGGATCAGGACCGGCGTCAGCGGAATCAGGTTCCCCGCCAGCAGCGCGATGATGATCAGCAGGGCCTGCGCGATGTTGCTCGGGATAACGAACAGAATCGTTTTTTTCAGGTTATCGTAAACCCGCCGTCCCTCGTGGACCGCACTGGCAATGGTGGCAAAATTGTCATCCGTTAACACCATGTCGGCGGCTTCCTTGGTGACCTCAGTCCCCTTAATCCCCATGGCGATACCCACATCCGCCCGCTTGAGCGCCGGGGCATCGTTTACGCCATCCCCGGTCATGCCCACCACTTCCTGTTTACTTTGCAGGGCCTGCACGAGGCGGAATTTATCCTCCGGGCTGGTTCGGGCGAAAATATCGTACTGCTGCGCGGCGTCGCTCAGCTGACGGTCATCCATCGCCTCCAGCTCACGTCCGGTGATTGCGCTTGCGGCGTTACCAATCCCCAGCATTTGCCCAATGCTCATGGCCGTTTGCGGGTGGTCGCCGGTGATCATTTTCACGCGAATCCCGGCCTGCAGACAGTCGGCAATCGCGGTAATGGCCTCCGGACGCGGCGGATCCATCATTCCTGCAATACCCAGCAGGATCACGCCATCATGGAGGTCCGGGTGATCCAGCTCGCGCTGTCCCTCGCGGGCAGGTTTCCAGGCCGCCGCCACCATGCGCAGCCCTTCCCGGGCATACTCTTCAATCTTCCCTTCCCAGTAAGGTTGATCGAACGGCTGCAGTCCGTCATTCGTCTGCTGGTACTGGCAGAGGCGGAACAGGACGTCCGGCGCGCCGGTGATTAAAATCGCCTCTTCTTCACCCAGTCGGTAGAGCGTGGACATGTATTTATACTGCGAATCAAACGGGATTTTACTGCGCATTTCCGTATCAAGCGGTGGGAGCGGGATTTTCGCCGCCAGCACCTTCAGGGCGCCCTCGGTGGGTCCTCCGGTGATTTTCCACAGCCCCTGCTCGTCTTTGATCAGCTGGCTGTCATTACAGAGGTCAATGGTGCGCAGGTAGCGTTCCAGCAGGGAACCCTGCGTCACGCTGACGGGCGTCGGGTCATCTACTGGGTGAATATTCCCCACCGGTTCGTAGCTGTCGCCCTCCACGCGATAGGTCGTATCAGCGGTAATCACCGCTTTGACCGTCATTTCATTCATCGTCAGGGTGCCGGTTTTATCCGAGCAGATGACCGTCATTGCGCCCAGGGTTTCCACCGTGGGCAACTTGCGAATAATGGCCTTGCGACGCGCCATGGCCTGTACGCCAAGCGAAAGGATGATGGAAATGATGGCCGGCAGGCCTTCCGGCACGGCGGCAACGGCGAGGCTGATAAGCGACAGCACCAGTTCAGAAACCGGCATATCCCGGAACAGGAGGCTAAAGACGAACAGCGCTACCATCATCACCAGGATAGTGATGAAAATGGTCTTACCGAGCTTGTCCATCTGCACCATCAGCGGCGTGCGGTGCTTTTCAATGTCGGACATCATCTGATTGATGTGGCCAAGCTCGGTCTCGCCCCCGGTTGCCACCACCACGCCTTTACCGCCGCCGGAGCTGACGGTGGTGCCTGAGTAGAGCAGATTATAGCGATCGCCTAAGGGCAGTTCCCCGCTTAACGCATCGCTGTTTTTCTCAACAACGGTGGATTCGCCAGTCAGGATGGCCTCCTCCACGCGAAGGTTATGCGCCTCAATCACGCGCAGGTCCGCAGGGATACGATCCCCGGCGCGGATCACCACGATATCGCCCGGGACCAGCGCCGTAGTGGGGATCGTTTCATGATTCCCCTGTCGTACCACCACGGCTTCGCTGGAGAGCATATTGCGAATACTCTGCAACGATTTTTCAGCATTGCTCTCCTGGATATGGCCGATCAGGGCGTTAATGATGGCAACCCCAAGGATCACAAACATGTCTACCCAGTGGCCCATAAAGAGCTTAAGCAACGCGGCCACCAGCAGAACGTAAATCAGTACATCGTTAAAATGCGCCAGGAAGCGCAGCCAGGCGGGTTTGCCCTTTTTTTGCGGTAACGCATTCTCACCATGCTGCTGAAGTCGGGCTGATGCCTCAGTGCCACTAAGTCCTTCCAGAGTGGAGTGGATATTCGACAGGGTTTCATCAACGGTTTGTTGATAATACGGACGTTCAGGTTTTCCTGTTTTCATTGTTACTTCCTCAGGTTCTATTCAGAAATCACCTTGCTTTCATGAAATTAACGAATAACGAAAACAGGAACATGGGCGTAACGAACAATACTTGCCGCCTCCGATCCTAACAAATGGGTTTGAATATTTGGATTGCGGGAGCCGACGATAATCGCGCCAGCAGCAAGTTCATCCGCCAGCTTAATAACCTCATCACGAACATTTCCGCTGCGAACATGGAGGTGAACGCGCTCTTCTGGCAAATTCAATTTTTTGACCAGGTCAGACAGTTTTTCTTTTGAATTATTAATCATATATTCATCCATCTTTCGCGCATCTGAAATAAAACCGCGCGTCAGCTCGGCTGAAAATTTTGGCATGACGTGCAGCAAATGAATGTCACCCAATGCGCTTTGCGCCAGAAACTGTGCATGCTGCAACGCTTTATCCGCCAGGCTTGTCTCGTAGACATCCACCGGAACGAGAATGTTTTTATACATATCGAGCATCCTTTTTATAACCAACATGAGAGTGAATGAAGCAAAAAAAACGCATTAAATGCAGGGGGTTGCCCTTAATGCCAGTTACGGTAAAAGAGATGAATAATATTAAACGTAGCACAGGAATTTCAGGTTTAGCGCGTCCCCACTGCTAATGGTTATTTAACATTTATCTTTTCGCCGACTATGCTCATAGTGAGTTACCGCTTCCGGCTCATGGAGGAATGTATGTATGGCATAAGCCTGATCCGACTGGGTATGTTTATTGCGCTTGCCATTATCGCCAGCACGGCGATTGGTTTATTTACCTATATGGTCGTCACTGTTCTGGCAGAATAGTGTCACCCCTGTCCAGGTTATGGAATAAATAAAACAGTTATTTATTAGGGGAATACAGTGAACCGCTACCTCTCTCTTTTACCGTTCGTTTTGTTAACGCTCACGGCGTGCGATCCTAAACCTGAACAAGCCTCCCCCCTGCCCAGAATGGTTAAAGTGGCGGAGGTGACGGTTCCCGGTTATGCCCAGCAGCGCGTTTTTCCCGCCCGCATTGAATCGGCCGATGCCACAGACCTTTCCTTCAAGCGCGCTGGTCAAATTGAAGCGCTCGATGTGCGTCAGGGCGCAGCCATCAAGCAGGGCCAACAGCTTGCAAGATTGAACGCCCGTGAAGCCCAGCAGCGGGTTAACGACAGGCAGACGGCGGCGACGCTGGCCCAGAGGCAGTTCGATCGCTTCCAGACGCTGGCGGGCCGCCAGGCGATTTCGAAAGCCGAAATGGACGTGCAGCGTGCGAACCGCGATTCGGCGAATGCGGCGCTGCAGATTGCCCGAGAAGAGTTGAATCAGATGACGCTCGTCGCCCCCTTCAGCGGGACGGCGGCCAGCGTACATGTCAGAAACCATCAGGTGGTGTCTGCCGGTCAGCCCATCGCGACGTTAACCCGCACCGATCTGCTTGACGTGGTGTTCAGCATCCCTGAAAACCTGTTTAAGACCTTTGATATCCGCAACGCGCAGTATCGTCCGGTCGTGAGAATTAACGCCATTCCGGATCGGGAATTTACCGCCGTCTACAAAGAGCACTCGGGCAGCAGCGACAGTAATACCCTGACCTGGCAGGTGATACTGACCATGCCGCGACCAGATGATTTTCCCGCCGTCGGTGGCGTAAGCGGTACGGTGACCATCAATTTAACCAACCTCCCGGCTGGCGCGGGCGCTCAGGCGCTGGTTGTACCGGTTGAGGCCGTCTTTAACCCGGACAACAGCCCACGCAATGAGCCGCACGTCTGGGTTGTGGCGGGGGAAGGCGACACGCTCCATCTTGAAGACCGCAAGGTCAGCGTGGGGCAAGTGATAACCGAAGGCGTGACGATCACCAGCGGGCTTAAGGCGGGCGAGCGCGTGGTGGCCGCAGGCGTGGGAGAGCTCCATGCTAACCAGCCGGTGCGTATCTGGACGCGTGAGCGGGGACTGTAATGGATATCACTCGTCAATTTATTAATAACCCGGTTCGCGTCTGGCTAACGATTCTGCTGCTGGGCATTGGGGGGATTTTCGCCCTGTTGAATATCGGCAGGCTGGAAGATCCCGCCTTTACCATCAAAACCGCAGTGGTGGTCACCCACTACCCCGGCGCATCCGCTCAGCAGGTTGAAGAAGAGGTGACGCTGCCGCTGGAGAATGCCCTTCAGCAGCTGCCTTACCTGGACAACGTGAGCTCCATCTCTTCAAACGGGCTGTCGCAAATCACCGTCAATATCGCTTCACGCTATCACTCGAACGAACTGCCGCAGATTTGGGATGAGCTGCGCCGCCGCGTGGGCGATGCCTCGCGTCAGTTCCCGCCCGGCGTCGTCACGCCCTTTGTGAATGACGATTTCGGCGACGTATTCGGCTTCTTCTTCGCCATTTCCGGGGATGAATTCAGTAATCCTGAACTGGTGAGATATGCAGAGCAGCTGCGCCGCGCGTTGATTCTGGTTCCCGGCGTCGCGAAGGTCGCCATCGGCGGGGCCATTAGCCAACAGGTCAACATCGATATTTCCCTGACCAAAATGGCCGCGCGCGGCATTACGCTGAACCAGCTTTCCGCCCTGCTCAGCAGGCTCAACGTCGTTTCCAGCGCCGGAGAAATCACCTCCGGCAGCGAATCCATTCGTCTGCACCCGACCGGTGAGTTCGAGAATCTCGATGAACTGGCGGATCTCATCATCACCCCTTCCGGCACCGGGGCGGCGACGCGCCTGCGGGATATCGCCACGCTGTCGCGCGGGCTGAACGAATCGCCCGCCAGTATCTACCATGCCAACGGCAAAAAAGCCGTCACCATGGGCGTCTCGTTTATTCCCGGCGTGAACGTGATCGACGTGGGCCACGCGCTGGAGGCGAAGCTAAACCAGATGTCGGCGGAAAAACCGGCAGGCATACAGATAGATCTGTTTTACGATCAGGCAGCCGAAGTGGGCCATTCTGTTAACGGTTTTATTATTAACTTCCTGATGGCGCTGGCAATTGTCATCGGCGTGCTGCTGATCTTTATGGGGGTACGCAGCGGGATCATCATCGCGGTTTCTCTCGCCCTTAACGTGCTGGGCACGCTGCTGATTATGTATCTGTGTGGCATTGAGCTACAGCGCATCTCGCTCGGGGCGCTGATTATCGCCCTCAGCATGCTGGTGGATAACGCCATCGTGATTGTCGAAGGGGTGTTGATTGCCCGGCAGCAGGGCTCCCCGCTGTTAACCGCCGTAAACAACATCATCCGCCGCTCCGCCCTGCCGCTGCTGGGGGCGACGGTGATCGCCATCCTTGCGTTTGCCCCTATCGGGCTATCGCAGGATTCCACCGGGGAATACTGTAAATCTCTGTTCCAGGTGCTGCTGATTTCCCTGATGCTGAGCTGGTTCTCGGCGCTCACCCTCACCCCGGTGCTGATTAAGTGGTGGTTGTTTAAAAACGACAGCGCGCCGGATGCCACTGACGAGTCAGATCCTTACGACAAACGTCTCTACCGCCTCTACCAGCACCTGCTGAACGCACTGCTGCACCATAAAGCGCCTACGCTGGTAGTGATGGCCGCCCTGCTGGCCGCGTCTGTCTGGGGGTTTGGCGCGGTGCGGCAAAACTTTTTCCCGTCGTCCAATACGCCGATTTTCTTTGTCGACCTCTGGTTACCCTACGGCACCGATATCAAATGGACCGAGAAAATGACCGGCGATATTGAGAAAACCATCAAGGGACGGCCCGGCGTGGAAACCACCGTCTCGACCATCGGCCAGGGGAGCATGCGCTTTATTCTGACCTACAGCGGACAGCGGCAGTACAGCAACTACGCGCAGATCATGGTGCGTATGGATGACCAGCGCAGCATCTCCGCGCTGACGCGCTACGTGGATGAGTACATCGCGCGTAACTACCCGCAGGTCAACGCCAGCACGAAACGGGTGATGTTTGGGCCCTCCGGCGACAGCGCCATTGAAGTGCGCATTAAAGGCCCGGATCCTGACAGGCTGCGTCTGATTGCCAGCCAGGTGGACGATATCCTGGCGCGCGACCCAGCCACGGGGAGCGTCCGAAACGACTGGCAAAACCGCAGCAAAGTGATCCGTCCACAGTACGTCGCCGCGCTGGGACGCGAGCTTGGCGTGGATAAGCAGGACGTCGACAACGCGCTGGAGATGAATTTCTCCGGCAGCCGGGCGGGGTTGTATCGGGAAGGCAGTGACCTGCTGCCCGTGGTGGTGAGGCCTCCGGAAAGCGAAAGGCTGGACGCCAGCCACCTGAACAACGTGCTGGTATGGAGCCATGCGCGACAGCAGTATATCCCGCTGAGTAACGTCGTTAGCAGCTTCACGCTGGAGTGGGAAGATCCGCTCATCCTTCGACGCGACCGCTCGCGGGTACTGACGGTTCAGACGGATCCGGCCCCGCTGAGCCAGCAAACCTCCGGTGATATTCTCGCCCGCGTGAAGCCGCTGGTGGATGCCCTTCCCCTGCCACACGGCTACAGCATCGAGTGGGGGGGCGACGCGGAAAACTCCAGCGAAGCGCAGCAAGGGCTGTTCACTACGCTACCTCTCGGGTATCTGGTGATGTTTGTTATTACGGTGCTGATGTTCAGCTCGGTAAAAAATGCCGTCGCGATCTGGCTAACCGTACCGTTGGCGTTGATTGGCGTCACGCCAGGATTTTTAATTACCGGCATTCCCTTTGGCTTTATGGCGCTGATTGGGCTGCTGAGCCTGAGCGGAATGCTCATCCGCAACGGCATCGTGCTGGTGGAAGAGATCGAACAGCAGAAAACGCACAAGGATCAGCACAGCGCGATCGTTTATGCCGCCACCTCGCGCCTGCGCCCTATCCTGCTCACCGCGTTCACGACCGTACTTGGCCTGGCACCGCTGCTGCTGGATGTTTTCTTCCAGAGCATGGCCGTTGTGATTATGTTTGGACTGGGGTTTGCTACAATCCTGACGCTACTGGTACTCCCCGTGATCTATGCGTGTTTCCATCGTAAGGACGAAGCCAAACAACAATGAATGCGACAGGGCTGAACATTATCAAGACGCTGGGCTGTATGACGGCGGTCACCTTCTTCACCATCTACAATACCTGGGATCATTATGACTATGACTATCACTGGATCCTGGGCTTTTTAACCTTTATCTCGACCATCGCCACGCCGCTGTTTTTTGTGGTGTCGGGCTATCTCGACGGGCAATCCCGGCACGGCACGCGATGGCAGCTGGGTAAAATAAAAAGTCTGGTGATTGTTTTTCTGTTCTGGATAACGATCTACTACCTGTGGGAGCCTTATCAGCGCGGGTATTTAATTCAGCCCTGGTTCGTGTTCGCCTTTGTGGTGATTTACACCTTCCACCCGGCGGTGGAGTGGCTTAGCCAGCGGAGATCGCTGTTCTGCGGCGCGATTGCTGCTCTGCTGTGCTTTTCCTACGGATACGATCTGTTATCGGCGCTTTATCCTGAAACGCACGTCCTTTCGCTTTCGCCGCAGTATCGGCTGTGGACATGGCTGCTGTTTTATCTGACCGGGCAGCTCTTCTGCGACACAAAAGTCGCCGAGTGGATAAGCCGCAAAAATGTGGTCCGGGCGGCGGTTGTCGCCATCCCGTTTATCTATCTCTTCACCTGGTTTTACGAGCGCCACTTCTTTTTTGCCCTGTTTAAGGCCGACAGAAACGCCTTTATTCTCACCGGCTCGCAGATCTACATCCTGATTATTGCCCTGGTGATTGCGGCGAACGGCGTTCGCTTTCGCCGCAATGCTGAATTAAAGGAGTCCATTCTGGCCGCCATCAGCAAAACGATGACCGGCGTATATATTGTGCACTACTCGGTGTTTCATCTGCTGACGGCGCTGATACCGGTGACCTCTCTCGGCATGAAGCTGGCGCTGATTGTGCTTACGTTCGTCACCTCTGTTCTCTTCTCCATGCTGGTATTGTCTAACGCCGTGGCAAAAAAGGTGATCACCCTTTAAAAGCCTAAGCGCAGCCAGGCAAAGAGCACGTTGCCGTTGTTATACGTTCCGGGAATATAGGTGAACTGGACGGTAACGCGCTTATAGCCAGCTGAAAACAGCGGGAAGATGAACGGCAGAGGCACATAGTTTGCAAAATCATCTCGCGCGGTGATGCCCGCGGCGGCACCGAGCCCAAGGCGGAAATCTTTGGCATTATCCAGATACCAGCCCTTCTCCCAGCCATAGCCCATTGCGGGCTGCCATTCGTTGTGCGAGTCCTTGAACATCATCGCGAAAAGCGCGCTCCAGTTGCCCTCTTCGTTATAGCGGGACACGCCCAGGCCGCCACCCCACGGCATTTCGTTGTAATTGTCGGTTTTTTCTTTGTCGTACATAAAGCGGGCGTGCCAGCTCAGAAACGGCAGGTACAAATCGTAACGTTGCGGCTCTTCCCAGGTCTGGGAGATATCATCCGTCAGCGCATTCCACCAGCCGCTAATACGCTGTTCGCCATAGACTTTCGGCTCGGCATGAAGCGGTGCGGCGAATAAAAACAGGACCATCCAGAATGCCGAAAAGTTACGTTGCATCGTTTTTCCCTCAGCTTTAGTCACGCAGCGGTATCTATTACTGTAATCCATTCAGCACGAACCGGAGCCAAACAGACGGATTTATCTCGAGGCAGGGGAAGATGAAATTTATTTATTCAGCGCCTTCCGGAAAGATAAAAACGTTTTCTCAGGCGTTTTGTCGCGGTAGTCTCATAGGTTCCGTTTATATGACGGCAGCTATGTGAGTGACCTTTTCTTATACCAATAATAAAAAACAGTACGGACAGGACAACTATGGACTCCACCCTCATCTCCGATCGTCCCAACGAGGAGACACCTTCGCTCAATCGCGCCCGCCGCGCTGCACTCGGCAGCTTCGCAGGTGCCGTCGTCGACTGGTATGATTTTCTGCTCTACGGCATCACCGCCGCGCTGGTGTTTAACCGCGAGTTCTTCCCTCAGGTTAGCCCCGCGATGGGCACCCTCGCCGCGTTTGCCACCTTCGGCGTTGGCTTTCTGTTTCGCCCGCTTGGCGGGGTGATTTTCGGCCACTTCGGCGACCGGCTTGGCCGCAAGCGGATGCTGATGCTTACCGTCTGGATGATGGGGATTGCCACCGCGCTGATTGGCATTCTTCCTTCGTTTTCCGCTATTGGCTGGTGGGCGCCTGTGCTGCTGGTGACGCTGCGCGCCATTCAGGGCTTCGCCGTGGGCGGCGAATGGGGCGGCGCGGCGCTGTTATCCGTTGAGAGTGCGCCAAAAAACAAGAAAGCGTTTTACAGCAGCGGCGTGCAGGTCGGGTACGGCGTCGGGCTGTTGCTTTCCACCGGGCTGGTATCATTAATCAGCCAGCTCACCACCGACGAGCAGTTTCTGAGCTGGGGCTGGCGCATCCCGTTTATCTTCAGCATCGTGCTGGTGATTGCTGCGCTGTGGATCCGCAACGGGATGGATGAGTCGGCAGAGTTCGAACAGCAGCAGCGTGAGGAGCCGTCCGTCAAAAAGCGGCTGCCGGTAATGGAAGCCCTGATTCGGCACCCTGGCGCTTTTCTGAAAATTATCGCCCTGCGCCTGTGCGAGCTGCTGACGATGTATATCGTTACCGCCTTTGCGCTGAACTACTCGACGCAGAACCTCGGCCTGCCGCGCGAACTATTCCTGAATATCGGCCTGCTGGTCGGCGGGATCAGCTGTCTGACCATCCCCTGCTTCGCCTGGCTGGCGGACCGGTTTGGTCGCCGCCGCGTCTACATCACCGGCGCGCTGATTGGCACCCTCAGCGCCTGGCCGTTCTTTATGGCGCTGGAGGCGCAGTCTGTGTTCTGGATTGTCTTCTTCGCCATTATGCTCGCCAACATCGCTCACGATATGGTGGTCTGCGTGCAGCAGCCGATGTTTACTGAACTGTTCGGCGCCAGCTACCGCTACAGCGGCGCGGGCGTGGGTTACCAGGTGGCAAGCGTGGTCGGCGGCGGGTTTACGCCGTTTATTGCCGCCGCGCTGGTGACCTTCTCCGGCGGTAACTGGCACAGCGTGGCGATTTATCTGCTGGCCGGCTGCCTGCTGTCGGCGGCAACGGCGCTTCTGATGAAAGAGACGAGCCACCGCTGATCTCCCTTTTGTTTCACAGGCGTGTGACATACTATCGGATAGAGTCGCACACCTGTGGAACAAGGAGACAGAGATGAATAATAAGGGCTCCAGCCTGACCCCGGCTCAGGCGCTGGAAAAACTCGACGCGCTGTATGAACAGTCCGTCAACGCGCTGCGCAGCGCCATCAGCGAATATATCGAAACGGGGAAACTTCCCGATCAAAAGGCCAGAAACGAAGGCCTTTTTGTTTATCCATCGCTCTCTGTAACCTGGGACGGTAGCGCAAGCACGACGCCGAAAACCCGCGCCTACGCCCGTTTTACCCACTCCGGCTGCTACAGCACCACCGTCACCCGCCCTGCACTGTTCCGCCCCTATCTGGAAGAACAGCTAACGCTGTTGTATCAGGATTACGGCGCGCACATTGCCGTGGAGCCTTCACAGCATGAGATCCCGTACCCGTACGTGATTGACGGTTCGGCGCTGACTCTTGACCGCTCCATGAGCGCGGGACTGACCCGCCACTTCCCAACGACCGAGCTGTCACAGATTGGCGATGAGACGGCTGACGGGATTTATCATCCGGCAGAGTTTTCCCCCCTGTCGCACTTTGACGCCCGTCGGGTGGATTTCTCCCTGGCGCGCCTGCGCCACTACACCGGCACGCCCGCCGAGCATTTCCAGCCGTTTGTGCTGTTTACCAACTACACCCGCTACGTGGACGAGTTTGTTCGCTGGGGCTGTAGCCAGATCCTTGATCCGGACAGTCCATATATCGCCCTCTCCTGCGCGGGCGGGATCTGGATCACCGCCGAGACCGAAGCGCCCGAGCAGGCCATCTCCGATCTGGCGTGGAAAAAACACCAGATGCCCGCCTGGCACCTGATCACCGCCGACGGTCAGGGGATCACCCTGATCAACATCGGCGTCGGCCCGTCGAACGCCAAAACCATCTGTGACCATCTGGCAGTGCTGCGCCCCGACGTGTGGCTGATGATTGGCCACTGCGGCGGCCTGCGCGAAAGCCAGCTGATTGGCGATTACGTGCTGGCCCACGCCTATCTGCGCGACGACCATGTGCTGGATGCGGTACTGCCGCCGGATATCCCAATCCCGAGCATCGCCGAAGTACAGCGCGCGCTCTACGACGCCACCAAAGAGGTCAGCGGCATGCCGGGTGAAGAGGTCAAACAGCGCCTGCGTACCGGTACGGTGGTGACAACGGATGACCGCAACTGGGAGCTGCGTTACTCCGCCTCCGCGCTGCGCTTCAACCTGAGCCGAGCGGTGGCGATTGATATGGAGAGCGCCACCATCGCCGCGCAGGGGTATCGCTTCCGCGTTCCTTACGGCACGCTGCTGTGCGTGTCCGATAAGCCGCTGCACGGCGAAATTAAGCTGCCGGGTCAGGCCAACCGTTTCTATGAAGGGGCGATTTCCGAACATTTGCAGATCGGCATTCGCGCCATCGACTTGCTGCGGGCGGAAGGCGACCGACTGCATTCGCGCAAGCTGCGCACCTTCAACGAGCCGCCGTTCCGCTAATAACAATAAGGAAAAACCATGCACACCCCTACTCCGCTCTCTGCCCTGCGTCAGTGGCTTCAGGAAAACAGCCTCGACGGGATGATCGTTCCGCGCACCGATGCCTGGCAAAGCGAGAATTGCGCGTCGAACGACGAAAAGCTGGCCTGGCTGACAGGCTTTAACGGCTCTGCTGGCGTCGCGCTGGTACTGAGGGATAAAGCGCTGCTGTTCGTCGACGGGCGCTATCAGGTGCAGGCCCGCGTTCAGGTGAATATGGATGAGGTTGAGATCCACCATCTGCACAACGAGCCGCTGGCAGACTGGCTGACGACCAACGTCGCGGCGGGCACGCGCATCGGTTTTGACCCAATGCTGATGACGAATACCGAGTTTACGCAGCTGTCTGCCACACCGTGCACGCTCGTGCCGCTGAACGCGTCACCGTTTGACGCCTTATGGACCGATCGCCCTGCCGCACCGGCGGGGCTTATCCGTGAAATGCCGGTTGCGATAAGCGGTGAAAGCAGCGAAGACAAACGTCAGCGCGTTGCCGCCGTGCTGGCCGCAAACAACGCAGACTACCTGGCCGTTACGCTGCCGGATAACATTGCGTGGCTGCTCAACGTGCGCGGCTCAGATATCCCCACCAGTCCGGTACCGCTCTCATTTGCCCTGCTCGGTCGCGACGGCCGCGTTGAGTGGTTTGTTAACGATAATAAGCTCGCAGAACTCCCTGATGCAGTTCTGAACGCCTTCACGATTGCGCCACAGGACACCTTTATTGAGCGCTGTCAGCAACTTGCTGAAGGGAAGCGGGTAATGGTTGATGCCGACTCCGCGCCGGTGGCCCTGCGCTTTGCCATTGAACCGCGCGGTGAAATTGTCTGGCGAACCGATCCCATTACCCTGATTAAGGCTACCAAAAACCCGGTCGAGCTGGCAGGGTATCGCGAGTGCCATCTCCAGGACGGCGCCGCGTGGGTCAACTTCCTGGCCTGGCTGAGCCGCGAAGTGCCGCTGCGTGCGGCGGCGGGACAACCGCTAACCGAGCTGGAAGTCCAGGCGCAGCAGCTGGCATTTCGCAAACAGCAGCCCGGTTTTATCGAGCAGAGTTTCGCGACCATTTCCGCCTCTTCGAGCAATGCGGCGATGTGCCACTATCATTCAAGCGAGGCCAGCAACAAGCCCCTCGGCCATAACCATTTTTACCTGAACGATTCGGGCGGTCAGTACGCTAACGGCACCACCGATGCCACACGCACGCTGGCGTGGGGTAATGTCCCCTCGCAGCAGCGTCTGCACTACACCGCCGTGCTGAGAGGTTTTCTATCGCTGATTACCCTGCAGTTCCCTTCCGGTACGCAGGGGCACCAGCTGGATGCTTTCGCGCGTCGTCCGCTGTGGGAGATGGGGCTGGATTACGATCACGGTACCGGGCACGGCGTGGGCCACCAGCTTCTGATCCACGAAAACCCGCATCGCATCGCCAAAAAGGTCAACCCGTGGCCGCTGGTGGCAGGCAATATCATGACGATTGAACCGGGATACTATCTGGGCGATAGCCACGGTATTCGCATTGAAAACCAGGTGGAGATAGTGGAGAGCCGTCCGGGGTTCTGCAAGTTTGCTTCTCTGACGCTGATCCCGATTGATTTAAGCCAGGTCGAGCTGGATCTGTTGAGCGAGCAGGAAAAGCAGTGGCTGGATGAGTATCATCAGCAGGTACGTGAGGCGCTGTCACCGCTGGTGAATAGCGAGGCGCGTTCGTGGCTGGAGGCGGCGACGGCGCCGGTTCGTGTGTAATTTCGTGCGGTCTGATGCCCTCACCCCATCCCTCTCCCACGGGAGAGGGTGAAAACACTAAAAACGGCAACAAG
>NZ_JAAQOK010000073.1:0-15085 GCF_011683705.1 Enterobacter sp. 725m/11
TGAGATGTGTATAAGAGACAGAATTATTACTTAAGTAAAACCACGGCATTAAACATTAATAAATTTTCGAGTTTCTAACCGTAAGATCCCACATTTTCTTAATTTATATCAACGAAAATGCAGATCATTTCATATCCAAATCGTACAAAAATTGACGACCCACTTTATAAGCGCTAGCGTCACCATGGTTACCTAACCAACTTAACCAAAAGGCTTTTTCAGGATTTTCTTAAATGGAGTTTTATACAAATGGCTATTCCCGCTTATTTATGGCTCAAAGACGACGGTGGTGCCGACATCAAAGGCTCTGTCGATATACATGGTCGTGAAGGAAGTATTGAGTTAATCGCACTGAACCACGGCGTAATGCAACCCACGGACAAGCATAACGGCAAAGCAACAAGTCTTCGCGTCCATTCCCCTTATTCTTTCGATAAAGAGATCGACGCCTCCAGCCCCTATTTGTACAAGGCAGTCAGTACAGGCCAGAAGCTAAAATCCGCAGAGGTAAAGTTTTACCGTATCAACGATGCCGGCCAGGAAGTGGAATATTTTTCCACAATTATGGAGGGAGTGACGATCCTCAGCGTCTGTCCAATGATGCTTGACGTCAAAGATCCTGACTATGAGAAACATAACCATCTTGAGCTGGTAGAACTGCTGTATGAAAAAATTACCTGGCGCTATGTCGACGGTAACATCATGCATTCTGATAGCTGGAATGATCGCAAAACGACATAAGGAGAACGTTATGGTATGGAAGTATGAGCAGTCTACCGGCAAGATGTATAAAGACGGCAAATTAATTGAAACCGGATATTCCGGAGCTCTTACGAATAAAAACAACCCGGACCGTCAGCATGTAAAGGGACTGGGGCCACTGCCTCGCGGGACATATAAAATCGCGGGTCATTCGAATTCAAAAGGACCAATTACAATCATCCTTGAGCAAACCTCCGGAGAGAGTTTTGGTCGCTCAGAATTCCGCATTCATGGTGACCACAAGTATGGTCCAGCCGGGTTTGCATCAGAGGGGTGCATCATTCTCTCACTGTCAACGCGACGTAAAATCCTTCGTGACGGCGGTGACCTTGAGGTCGTGCGATGAAATACCCTACCGTACTCCTGCTATGTGCGCTCGCCGTCCCAGCCATTGCAGCCAGCACTGACTGGCCCTCAGCACTTAATGGAATCGCCTCTGGTGATGCAAACTGGATAGCGCAAGCCCCAACGCTGGCTGCCACGGCAGACGTCAAGCAGGCGCAACAGCTGGAGGACTCCTTAGCCGCAGCGCTCATAACAAACACGAACGCAACGTTGAAAGCGCTCCGCGCCATTGACGCCGGAAAGTGGCCGCACATGGTAGGCAGCGATATTGTCTGCACGCCGCCTTTAGAGAAATCCCCCGAAGAAATCGACGCGTTCTATCAGCGTACCCGCCGGGCGCTGCTGGAGACGGTTGAGGGTGCTCAGTGCCTCTGGATTCTGGAGGCAACCATGGAAGAGTTGAAAGCAGAGAAAGCCCGTCAGGCTAAGTAGAGACGCTACCCGGCGCACAACGGCCGGGTCTTTCCTTCACTCACTCCAGACCCAGGCTCACCCCGGCCCCTCGCTCCCCGCCGCCAGCAGCGGCACCACCACATCACTGATGGGCACCGCAATGCCGTGCCTGCGGCCGTAGCGCTGGATGACGCCGTTGCGGATATCCCACTCCATCGGGCGATCCGCCTGACGGTCGGCGAGAATCGACGTACCCAAATCCACGGGCGCGCGTTGGAATTTCGCCAGGATCTCCTGCGCCACGTCATCGTTCAGCTTCGCCCCTTCAGCGCGGGCGACGGTCAGCCCTTCGCGCAGGTAGGCCAGCGCCAGCTCGCTGATATCCTCGCGCCTGAACATCCCGGCGCGGCGGTTGGCCAGCACCATCAGCCCGGCGACCGCGTTTTGCAGCAGCTTGCGCCAGGCGACGGTGGGGAAATCTTCCGAGAGCTCAACCGCGCAGCGCGTATCACGAAGCGCTTCGACCACCCGCTGCGCCTGGTGCACGTCCGGCAGCGTCAGGCGCGGTTTGGCGCGCAGCCAGACGGAGGCATCCGGCTCGCGCTGCGCCGGGAACCAGACCACCGACGGCAGCACCGTTGCGCCATTGACCAAAGGCTCAAGCTGCGCCTTCTGCTCTACGCCGTTTTGCAGCGCGCAGACCACGGTATTTTCATCGCACAGCGCGCGCAGCCACCCGGCGCTGTCGGAATTTTGCGTCGTTTTTACCGCCACAAAAACAAGATCTGCGGGGCGAGTAATGACGGACGGTTCGGTGAATACCGGACCGGGCACAACCGTTTCCCCCTCGTCGTAACGCAGGCGTAATTCCGGATGCGCGGTGCGTCCGCAGAGCAGCGGCGTGCGGCCAGCGTCATGCAACACCGCGGCAATGGTGGTGCCAATCGCACCGGGACCAATCAGCGCAATCACTGGATTCTCAGACATGGTTAACCCCTCTTTTCGCTAAGCCTGCTAACAGTTATACCACCCTGAAAAGTGAGCGCCACGTCGTTGTCTATACTCAACACACAACAGACAACGGAGTGCGCCATGCCTTTACCTGATTTCAAATCCTCTGAACCGTTCACCCTCGGCATCGAACTCGAACTGCAGGTGGTTAACCCGCCGGGCTACGATCTGAGCCAGGACTCCTCTGCCCTCATCGCCGCCGTCAAAGACGACATCAAAGGCGGTGAAGTCAAACACGATATCACCGAAAGCATGCTCGAAATCGCCACCGGCGTGTGCCAGAACATTGACCAGGCGGCGGCGCAGTTCTCGGTGATGCAGCAGAGCATCCTGCGCGCGGCGGCGGAGCAGCATATTCAGATCTGCGGCGGCGGGACGCATCCGTTCCAGAAATGGCAGCGTCAGGAGGTGTGCGACGACGAGCGCTATAACGTCACGCTGGAGCGCTTTGGCTACCTGATTTTGCAGGCAACGGTGTTCGGACAGCACGTGCACGTCGGCTGCCGGACCGGGGATGACGCCATTTATCTCCTGCACGGCCTGTCGCGCTTCGTGCCGCACTTTATCGCCCTGGCGGCCGCCTCGCCGTACATGCAGGGCACAGACACGAAGTTCTCCTCGTCGCGGCTCAACATCTTCTCCGGGTTCCCGGATAACGGCCAGATGCCGTGGGTTAACAGCTGGCAGGAGTTCGAAGGGCTGTTCCGCCGCCTGAGCGCTACCAGCATGATCGACAGCATTAAAGATCTGCACTGGGACATTCGCCCCAGCCCGCATTTTGGCACCGTTGAGGTACGGGTGATGGATACCCCACTGACGCTCGGCCACGCGATTAATATCGCCGGGCTGATCCAGGCCACGTCTCACTGGCTGCTGACCACGCGGCCGTATAACCATCAGGAGCGGGATTTTCTGCTGTACCGCTTTAACCGTTTTCAGGCGTGTCGCTACGGGCTGGAGGGGGTTCTGACGGACGTGCATACCGGCGAGCACAAAACCGTGGCGGACGATATCGCCTGGCTGCTGGAGCAGGTTGCGCCGTCGGCCGAGAAGCTCGGCGCAACGAGCGCAATTAATGAAATTGCCCTGCTGTTAAAGCAGGGCAAGAGCGAGGCGCAGCGCATGCGGGACTTCATCGCCGACGGCGGCTCGCTTATTTCTCTGGTTCAGAAGCACTGCGAGCTGTGGGCGACGAGTCCGTAAGGCCGTGGCCCCACTCGCGCAGGCGCTGGAACAGCACGAACAGCGCGGGGATAAACACAATCCCTACCACGGTTGCCACCAGCATGCCGCTGAACACCGTGGTGCCAATGATGCGGCGGCTCTGGGCACCCGCCCCGGTCGCCAGCATCATGGGCAGAACGCCGATGATGAACGACACGGCGGTCATCATCACCGCGCGGAAGCGGCGCGATGCCCCTTCCCGCGCGGCATCGACAATTGCCATCCCGTCCATCCGCCGCGCGCGGGCGAACTCCACGATAAGAATCGCGTTTTTCGCCGCTAACGCGATCAGCAAGACCAGACCGATCTGGACGTATACGTCGTTGGCGTAGCCCGCCAGCCACAGCCAGACCAGCGCCCCGCCGATGGCGAACAGCACCGAAAGCATCACGCTCGCCGGGAGCGTCCAGCTCTCGTACTGGGCGACGAGGAACAGCCACGCCATCACCACCGCCGCCAGCACAATCCATACCGCCTGGTTGCCGGTCTGCTGCTCCTGATACGACATGCCGCTCCAGGCGTAGTCGTACCCGGCAGGCAGGCTCTGCGCCAGAATTTCGCCCATCGCCACCATCGCGGTGCTGCTGCTTACCCCTTCCGCTGCCGAACCGCTTACCGATACCGACGGGAACTGGTTGTACTGCTGAATAAATGGCGCGCCGACGGTCGGCGTGATGGTGACGAGGTTGCTCAGACGCACCCGCTCGCCGCTGTTGCTGCGCACGAACAGCTCGCTGATTTGCTCCGCGCGCTCGCGCCACTGCATCTCATTCTGCATCACCACGTGGTAGACGCGGTTGTTGACGCTGAAATCCCCGGCGCGGGTGCCGCCGAAGGCGGTTTGCAGGCTGCTGAAGATGCGCGACACCGGCACGTCGAGGCGAGCCGCACGCTCGCGGTCAACGGTCAGCGTTAGCTGCGGCACGTTGCTGCTCCAGGTGGTGAACACGCGGCTCAGCTGCGGATGCTGGTTGGCTTTTGCCAGCACCTCACGCGTGACGCGCTCCAGCTCCGCCGGGCTCTGCCCCGCCTGCGCCTGAATGCGCAGGTCGAAGCCAGAGGCGTTGCCCAGCCCCGGCAGCGTCGGCGGCGCGAAGGTCATGATGGTCGCTTCCGGCAGGGCCAGCAGCTGGCGCTGAAGGGTGCCCATCACCTCGTCCAGCGACGGGCGCTCGCTCCAGTCCTTCAGCATGATGGAGATAAACCCGCCGTTGGAGGCGCTGGTGCCGTTGAGGATGTTAAACCCGGAGACCTGAATGACGTCTTCCACCGCCGGGTTTTTAGCGATCAGCGCGCGCGCGGTGGTCATTACCGCTTCGGTACGCTCCAGCGAGGCCGCCTCCGGTAGCTGGACGCTAGCGAAGAAGTAGCCCTGATCTTCCTGCGGAAGGAAGCCTTTTGGCATCGACATAAAGCTGAACGCCACCACCGCCGCCGCGCCTGCGGTGGCCAGCAGCGCCAGCCACGGACGCCGGTTGAACACGCTCACTATCCGGGTGTAAAGCGTGCGCGTGGCGTCCAGCCCACGGTTGAACCCACGGAAAATGGCGGCAGGCTTCGCCGGACGCGGGCGCAGCAGCATGGCACAGAGCGCGGGCGTCAGGGTCAGCGCCACCAGGCTTGAGAGCGTGACGGCGGTGGAGAACGTCACCGCGAACTGGCGGTACAGCTCGCCCACGATCCCCGGCAGGAGCGCCACCGGCACAAACACCGCCAGCAGCACCAGCGTGGTAGCAATCACCGGCCCGGCAATCTGGCGCAGCGCCAGCGCGGTCGCCGCCGTGCGGCTCTGCCCTTCCGCCATCAGGGTTTCGACGCTCTCAACCACCACGATGGCATCATCCACCACCATGGTCAGCGCCAGAATAATGGCGAACAGGCTCAGCGTGTTGGCGGAGTAGCCGAGCGCGTAGAGCACCGCAAAGGTGCCCACCAGCGACACCGGAATGGCGAGGGCGACAATCAGTGTCGCGCGCCAGCTTTGCAGGAACAGGGAAACGACCACCACAACCGCCAGCATGGTCAGCGCCAGCGAGACGCCAATCTCTTTAATGGTGGCGGCAACAAAGGTGGTGGTGTCGAATTTTACCTCGTAGACCAGGTCGTCCGGGAAACGCGTCGAGAGACGATCCAGCTCCGCGCGCACCGCGTCGGCCACGCGCAGGGCGTTGGCGGACGGCGTCGGGTAGATGCCGAGGTAGGCGGAGTCATGCCCGTTCAGCTGAGCGCCCGAGCTGTAGCTGCGCGAGCCGAGCTCGATGGTGGCGACGTCCTTCATGCGCACCAGCTGGCCCATCTCCCCGGCGCGAATAATGATGTCGGCAAAGTCTTCGGCCTGGCTTAAGCGCCCCAGACCGTTGATGGTCAGCGTCTGCTGCTGGCCGTTGAATACTGGTGGCGTACCGATCTGGCCCGCCGCCCCCTGCACGTTCTGCTCGCGCAGCGCCTGCGCCACGTCATCGGTGGTCACGTTCAGGGCGTTCATGCGGTCCGGACGCAGCCAGATGCGCATGCTGTAGTCCCGCGCGCCAAACATCTGCACCTGTCCCACGCCCGGCAGACGCGACAGCGCCTCGCGCACCTGTGTGCTGGCGTAGTTGCTGACAAATAGCGGCGTGTGGGTGTTGTTCGGTGAGTAAAGGCTTACACCCATCATCAGGTTGGTGGCGCGCTTGCGCACCTGCACGCCGTTTTGCTGTGCCTCGGTCGGCAGCTGCGCCACGGCCTGCGCCACGCGGTTTTGCACGTCGATGGCGGCGAGGTCCGGATCGGTCCCCGCCGCAAAGGTGATGTTCAGGCTGTAGGTGCCTTCATCCGAGCTGGTGGACTCCATATAGAGCATATGATCCACCCCGTTAAGCTGCGTCTCCAGCGGCGTGGCGATGGCCTCCGCCACGTCAGCCGAGCTGGCGCCCGGCCAGCTGGCAGAAACATTCACCACCGGCGGGGTGATCTGCGGATACTGCTCTACCGGAATAATCCTCAGCGCGATGGCCCCCAGCAGGGTGATGACCAGCGCAATCACCATCGCGAAGCGCGGGCGTTTGATAAAAAACGTCAGCATGATGGCTCCTTAATTGAGTATCTGGACGGCAGCGCCGGGCTGCACGCGCTGCGCGCCGTCGGTAATCGCTCGCTCACCGGGCTTCACGCCGGAGGCAATCTGAAACTGCTGGCCGATCTGGCCGGCCACGTTCAGCGGGCGCCTTTCGGCGTTGCCGTCGGCGTTAACCACCCAGGCGAAGAACCCGTCGCCGTTCTGCTGGACCGCGGCGGCAGGCAGCGTCAGCACCGGCTGCTCGCTCGCCGGACGCAGGTAGACGTTCACGTTGCCGCCGGGCAGCAGCTGGTGGCGCGGGTTAGCAAACTCGGCGCGCAGCATCACGCTGGCGGTGCGCGGGTCGATCCGGTTGTCCACGGAGGTAAGTTCCCCGCCGACGCGCTGGCCGTTGCTGTCGATCAGCGCCTGCCAGGCCTGCTTCATGGCGCTGATATCTGCGTGCTGTCCGGCTTTGGTGGCAAACGCCCCCTCCTCCAGCGCAAAGGCGATGCGGATGGGATCGAGCTGCACCACCTCCACCAGCACGCCGCTGGCAGGATTCACCAGGCTGCCCACATGGAACTGGCTGTGGCCCACGCGACCGTCAATCGGCGAGGTGATGCGGGTGTAGTTCAGGGTGACGCTGCGGGTGTCGAGCCGGGCTTTCGCCTGCTCCAGCGCGGCGCTCGCCACGTCGCGCTGCATGCGGGCATTATCCACGTCGTGACGGCTGATGGCGTTGCTGCTGCCCAGGCTTTCGAAGCGGGAAAGCTGCTGCTGCGCCTGACGCAGCGTGGCTTCAGCGCTTCTCACTTCAGCCTGCGCCAGACGCAGGGCAGCGCGCGGCTCGGCGTCGTCCAGCTCGAACAGCACGTCGCCTTTTTTCACGTACTGCCCGTCGCGGAAGTTGATTTTCGTTATCACGCCTTCCGTACGCGCGCGCAGCTCAACGGTGTGAATGGCTTCGATGCGGCCCGGGATCTGGCGCTCGGCGGCGTGGGCGGTCTGCTCCACGGTGGCGACGCGAACGGGGACCGCGGCGGCGAAGACGGGTTGCAGGGTACTGACAAGAAGGGCGAACAGGAGTGGAAGTTTCATGGGAGTACCTCAGCGTTGTTTCTCCCCTCACCCCGGCCCTCTCCCCAAAGGGGCGAGGGTTAGGGTGAGGGGTAAGATTTTCGTTATGCAGCCTTACGGAACCTGCGGGTCAGTCGCTTCTCGATTTCGACGACGAAGAACATCACCCCAGCCACCGCCAGCGTCACGAACCAGTAGCGCAGCGGCAGCGCTTCGGTGCCGAACAGCATCTGCATAAACGGCAGGTAGATAATGGCCGCCTGGAGCAGGAACAGTACGCCCGTCACCAGCCAGATCCCTTTGTTCGCCAGCAGGCCGCGGTTGAGGGAGAACCCTTCGGTGTTGCGGCAGTTAATCATGTACACCCACTGGGCGCAGACCAGCATCTGCAGCAGCACGGTGCGGATGAACTCCGCGCTGTGGCCACGCGGAGCCAGCCAGGCTTCAAGCGCAAAGGCGGCGATGGCAATCATGGTGCCGACGAAGGCCACGCGCCATACGGCGTAGGCATCCATCACGTGCTGCCCGGTCTGGCGCGGCGGGCGGCGCATGATGTTGCGCTCGGCGGCCTCAAAGGCCAGGCCGAAGGAGAGCGTGGCGGAGGTCGCCATGTTCATCCACAGAATCAGCACCGGCGTTAGCGGAATGATGTTCCCCGCCAGCAGCGCAATCACAATCAGCAGCCCCTGCGCCAGGTTGGTCGGCATGATGAACAGGATGGTTTTCTTCAGGTTGTCGTAAACGCGACGCCCCTCTTTCACCGCGCTGGCGATGGTGGCGAAGTTATCGTCCGTCAGGACCATGTCCGCCGCCTCTTTGGTGACTTCCGTGCCCTTAATGCCCATCGCGATGCCGACGTCCGCCTGGCGCAGCGCCGGGGCATCGTTTACGCCGTCACCGGTCATGCCGACGATTTCACCTTTGTCCTGCAGCGCTTTCACCAGGCGCAGCTTATGCTCCGGGCTGGTACGGGCGAAGATGTCATACTTCACCGCCGCTTCCTCCAGCTCGGCGTCGTCCATTTTCTCCAGCTGATAGCCGGTAACCGCCTGCTCGCTGTTGCTGATCCCCAGCATCTGGCCGATGCTCATCGCCGTCTGCGGGTGATCGCCGGTGATCATCTTGACGCGGATCCCCGCCTGCTGGCAGGCGTTAATCGCATCAATCGCTTCCGGGCGCGGCGGATCCATCATTCCGGCGATGCCGAGGAAGATCAGGCCGTGGCTCAGGTCGTCGTGCGTCAGCTCCTGCCCGCCGTTCGCCGGCTTGAACGCCGCGGCGACCATGCGCAGCCCCTGACGCGCATAGCGCTCCATCTCCGTTTCCCAGTACGCACGGTTGAACGCTTGCGCACCGTTACGCGTCTGCTGCTGGTTGCACAGGGCGAAAATGACGTCCGGCGCGCCGGTAATCAAAATCTGCTCCTCACCGCCAATCTGGTAGTGGGTGCTCATGTACTTGTACTGAGAATCGAACGGGATCTTGTTAACCAGCGTGGTCGCCACCGGCTCAAGGCTGGCCTTCGCCGCCAGCACCTTCAGCGCGCCCTCGGTCGGCCCACCGGTAATGCCCCACAGGCCGCGCTCGTCCTGAATCAGCTGGCTGTCGTTGCACAGGTCAACGGTGCGCAGATACTGCTCCAGGACGGTGCCCGGCTGGATCTGCACCGGCTCGTCGCTGCCTTCCAGGTAGATATTGCCTACCGGCTCGTAGCTGTTGCCGTCCACGCGGTAGCAGACGTCGGCGGTGATGATGGCTTTTACCGTCATCTCGTTCATGGTCAGGGTCCCGGTTTTATCCGAGCAGACCACGGTCATCGCGCCCAGGGTTTCAACCGTCGGCAGCTTTCGGATAATCGCCCGCTTGCGTGCCATCGCCTGTACGCCCAGGGAGAGGATGATGGAGATAATCGCCGGCAGGCCTTCCGGTACGGAGGCGACCGCCAGGCTGATCAGGGAGAGCAGCAGCTCGCCCATCGGGATCTCGCGGAACATCAGGCTGAAGACGAACAGCGCGGCCATCATCGCCAGAATAATGACGAAGATGGCTTTACCCAGCTTGTCCATCTGCACCAGCAGCGGGGTACGGTGCTTTTCGATGCCTGCCATCATCTGGTTGATGTGGCCGAGTTCCGTATCCTTACCGGTCGCGGTGACCACGCCGCCGCCTGCGCTCACGGTCGTTCCTGAGAAGACCATATTAGTGCGGTCTCCCAGCGGTAATTCGCCGCTCAGCGGATTCGTGTGTTTATCCACCACGGTGGACTCACCGGTCAGAATCGCCTCCTCCACGCGTAAATTATGCGCCTCGATTAAACGCATATCCGCCGGAATACGATCCCCCGCGCGCAATACAATAATATCGCCCGGAACTATTTCCGTCGTTGGTATGGTTTCATGGTTGCCGTTGCGAATAACGCGCGCCTCGCTGGAAAGCATATTGCGAATACTCTTCAGCGATTTTTCCGCGTTGCTTTCCTGAATGTGGCCAATTAGCGCATTGATGACCGCCACGCCCAAAATTACCAGCGTATCGACCCAGTGTCCCATTACCGCCGTTAATACCGCGGCGGCCAGCAGGACATAAATCAGCACATCATTAAAATGGGCTAAGAAACGCAGCCAGGCGGGTTTGCCTTTTTTCTCCGGCAGCGCGTTCGGCCCTGTTTTTTGCAGACGCGCCTGCGCCTCTGCACGATCCAGACCGCTGGCTTGGCTCTGCACGTGGGTAAGCACCTGCTCTGCGGTCTGCTGGTATGCCAGCCCGCCGGAAGGCGGCACGTTTGGGGAGTATTTTTTTTCAGTCATCATATTTTTCCTTCAATTTCCGGTGAACAGAAGCCTGAATTCCTTTCTGGCTTAAATAAATTGATTTTAAAGTCTTGCGGGTAAAATTGATCTACCGCAATATATTTACCACTGGGTTATTCAAAATTGATTAAAATTATTTCGACGAGCTGATTTTTACAAAATATTTCTAAACCAATCCTAAACGAGGGGGAACCATGTTTGGTATTTATCGCGGACGGCGCCTGGCGTTATACATTGTCGCAGCCATTGTTATTGCGACGTTAATTGGATATAGCACCTATATGTTTGTAAAATTATTTTCGTGATGCAGACATTTATTTACATAGCGCGATATTAATTTAATGATCAGGATTAAATTATTCTCCTTCCGCGCATTATTCTTCGGAGGAAGGAATTATTTAATTTAAAAAGGGCCGACGGGTTGATATTGCTTTACGTTAAAGGATGCCGGACAATGACATTTTTAACTGACGATTAACATTACGATGAAACACCCGTTGGAATCGCTGCTGACTGCGGGGGGCATTTTATTGATGGCCCTGATCTCTTGCTTACTGCTACCCGCGCCGTCGCTGGGTCTGGTGCTGGCGCAGAAGCTGGTTCAAACCTTTCATATGATCGATCTGAACCAGCTCTACACCATTTTGTTCTGCGTGTGGTTTTTACTGCTCGGCGCTATCGAATTCTTCATCCTGCGTTTCGTCTGGCGCCGCTGGTTTTCACTGGCGTCGTAGGCCAATAAAAAAGCCGGGTAGCAGCGATGCCTTACCCGGCCTTTGTTTCGTCAATTTCAATGCGCCCGACTATGGTTCTCTTTGCGGTAAGCCCCGGGCGGCTGATGGAAGGTGCGGGTAAAGATGCGCGTAAAGGTCTGCTGCGATTCAAAGCCGTAGCGCAGGCAGATTTCGTACACGCGCTCGTCAGATTCACGCAGATCCCGCGCCGCCAGCAGCAGCTTGCGCTCGCGGATGTAGCGCCCAAGGCTTTCGCCTTTGTACTGCATAAACAGCCGCTGTAAATGCCACTTGGAGTAACCCGCGTGACGGGCGATCTCTTCGATGCGTAGCGGCTGGTGTAGGTTGTCATCGATCCATTCGACAATCGTATCAATGACCTGAGCGGAAATCGTCATGCTGCTCTCCCCCTCTGTTTCTTGGTTCAACATTATTCCCACCACTCACGAAATTGTTGCGTGCTATCGCTCACCCGGACCGGCTCACCCAGCTCCGGCGTCAGCAGCCGATAATTTTTGTCCTTGCTGGCCCGCGCCAGCTGGATCAGCGGATCGTTCCAGGTGTGTTTCGCCAGCACGAAGCGTCCGTTATGCCCCGGCACCACCGCTTTCGCATTGAGGTCCGCCGAGGCCTGCGCCGTTTCATCCGGCAGCATGTGGATGTACTTCCAGTCCTGGTCGTACTGGCCGTTTTCCATGATGGCTAAATCCACTTCGCCAAACTGCTCGCCGATGGCCTTAAAGTGCGGGCCATAACCGGAATCGCCGCTGTAGTAGACCTTCTGCTCTGGCGTGACAAACATGAAGCTGCCCCACAGGGTCTGGTCACGCTTAATGCCGCGCCCCGAGAAGTGGCGCGCGGGCAGAACATGAACCGTCAGCGCATCGCTGATGTGCACCGACTGGTTCCAGTCCCGTTCGTCGATAATCTCAGGCTTCATTCCCCAGTAGCGCAGGTGGGAGCCCACGCCGAGCGGCGTAACGACGCGCTTCACCTTCGGCAGTAGCGCCCGGATGGTGGCGTAGTCCAGATGGTCGTAGTGATCGTGCGAGATAATCAGCAGGTCGATTTCCGGCATGCTCTCCGCGCGCCACGGATACTCTCCCGCAAACGCTTTATTGAGGAACGAGAACGGCGCGGCGTAGTTGCCGAGGACCGGGTCGATCAGAATGCGTTTTCCCGCCAGCTGCATATACCACGAGGAGTGGCCGAGCCACACCAGCGTATCCTGCTCCAGAGGCAGGCTCGCCAGATCGGTTTTCACCAGCGGCAGCGGCTGCGCCGGACGAGCGTTTTCGGTTTTACGGGTCAGGAACTGCCACCACGCCACCAGCATGTTTTGCTGCCCGGTAAAGCCAGGCGTCGGGAGCGCGTTGTGGAACTTCCCGTCGCGATAGTGCGGAGAAGCCTCCACTTCGGTGAGCTGCGCACCCTGCGGCGGCTGGCCAAATCCGGCATTCAGAACAAACGGTAAACTCGCAGCTGAAGCAATAATCATGAGGAACACCACGCAGATGAAGAGAGGCTTTTTCATATCCTGACCCGAAAACGCGCGCCATCCGATGGTTTACGCGAGGGAAACTTGATTATGAGTGAGTAAGCACTCATTATAGATATGATGATAAAGTCGTCAAGACGTTTTCGATCTTTGACATTCCGCGTTGCAGCGTGTCAAAGCACGTGTTTCAATCAGGGTTTTTATAATTGAAAGGGGGAAAAATTTAGTGGCACGTCCGAAAAGTGAAGATAAAAAACAGGCCTTACTGGAAGCCGCGACGGTGGCATTTGCACAGTCAGGTATTGCCGCCTCAACGGCGTTAATTGCCCGTAATGCGGGCGTCGCTGAAGGCACGCTGTTTCGCTACTTTGCTACTAAAGACGATCTGCTGAATGCCCTTTACCTGCACCTCAAGCAGGATCTCTGCCAGACCATGCTGGCGAACCTCGATCGCACCCTCACGCTTCCTAAAGAGCATACCCGCAATATCTGGAACAGCTACGTGGACTGGGGGATTCGTAACCCCGTGGCGCATGCGGCGATCCGCCAGATTGGCGTGAGTGAAAAGCTAAGCGCTGAAACGGAACAGGCGGTGAAAGAGATGTTTCCGGAACTTCACGAGCTATGCCGCCGTTCGGTGCGCCCGGTGTTTATGTCCGATGAATTCAAAACGTTTGGCGATGCGCTTTTCTTATCGCTGGCGGAAACCACCATGGAGTTTGCCACCCGCGATCCGTCCCGCGCCACCGATTTTAAAGCGCTGGGTTTCGAAGCCATGTGGCGCGGGCTGGCTCAGGAGGATAACGATGGACAGTAAATCCCTGCAGGCGCACGCAAAACGCGTCGCGCTGGAGATGCCTTTCACCGAACACTGCTGGCCGTTTGGCCCCGAGTACGACGTGTTTAAGGTGGGCGGGAAAATTTTTATGCTGATGGCCACCGCGCACGGACGCCCCCACGTTAGCCTGAAATCCGACCCGGAAAAATCCCTGTTAAATCAGCAGATTTACCGTGGCGTTGAGCCGGGCTACCACCTCAATAAAAAACACTGGATTTCGCTCTACGGCACCGAGGACATCACGCCAGAACTGGTCGCCGACCTGATCGAGGATTCGTGGAACCTGGTCGTCGATAAGCTGCCGAAAAAAGACCAGAAATGGATACGCCCTGCCTGATTGTTCGTCTGTGCCGAACAGTATAACCGCTCGAATCGCACTTATCTTTTGCCGCTTCGCGCGGTAATCTGCTCTCCTTTCGCGCCCGCGCACGGGCGAATTTCATTACCAGGAGTAGTCATGGATATCATTTCTGTCGCCCTGAAACGCCACTCTACCAAGGCGTTCGACCCAACCAAAAAACTGACCGCTGAAGAAGCAGAGAAAATCAAAACCCTGCTGCAGTACAGCCCGTCCAGCACCAACTCCCAGCCGTGGCACTTCATTGTGGCCAGCACCGAGGAAGGAAAAGCCCGCGTGGCGAAATCCGCCGCGGGCACTTACGTGTTCAACGAACGCAAAATGCTGGACGCCTCTCACGTGGTGGTGTTCTGCGCGAAAACCGCGATGGACGACGCCTGGCTGGAACGCGTTGTCGACCAGGAAGAGGCCGATGGCCGTTTCAACACGCCGGAAGCCAAAGCCGCGAACCATAAGGGCCGCACCTACTTCGCCGACATGCACCGTGTGGATCTGAAAGATGACGACCAGTGGATGGCGAAACAGGTTTACCTGAACGTCGGTAACTTCCTGCTGGGCGTGGGCGCGATGGGTCTGGACGCGGTGCCGATTGAAGGCTTTGACGCGGCGATTCTGGATGAAGAGTTTGGCCTGAAAGAGAAAGGCTTCACCAGCCTGGTGGTGGTCCCGGTCGGGCACCACAGCGTGGAAGATTTTAACGCCACGCTGCCGAAGTCTCGTCTGCCGCTGAGCACGATTGTGACCGAGTGCTGATTCAAACGGGCCGCTGCACGCGGCCCGTTACGTTTTACTGATAACCAGCCTGCGGTGTGGATGTACATCGCGATCGCTTCCCCAGGCAAAGGCAATCCAGCGCTCTTCCAGCTCGGCGTAAGAGTTTACGGGCGTTAACGTCCATTCTTCTCCCACTGTACCGTCTGCCACGCTAATGCGATAGTTCATTGTGAACGCCCAGTCGATCATGCACAGCCAGAACCTGTCTCTTATACACATCT
>NZ_JAAQOK010000074.1:0-14768 GCF_011683705.1 Enterobacter sp. 725m/11
TCCGTCGTCGGCAGCGTCAGATGTGTATAAGAGACAGCTTATAGTGTGATCACCATCACAATATATCGTTATGCCACCAACAACAAAATCAATAAAACTTAAAAACTTGTTGTATCCCCCTACGCTTTGCGTCAATTTATGTGCCGAATATTTTCCCGCGCAGTAATAAAAAATTTATATGTATCGGCGCGGGCGACATCTGATAGCGCATAGAGGGTCTTTTTTCGTGGCAAGTGCAAACAAACTTACACTCTTCATCGTGATATTCATGCTGGCGGGTATTCTTTCAGGGGCGGCAATTCACGAGTACGCATCTGCGGATGCCATCAAAGCCTGGTCGGATAATATTACCCTTCTGACCGATATTTTCCTCCGTCTGATCAAAATGGTTATTGCGCCACTGGTCTTCAGCACGCTGACCGTAGGCATTATGAAGCTGGGAGAAACCTCCACCATAGGCCGGGTGGGCGGCAAAGCGATGGTATGGTTCATCAGTTCATCCGTGCTTTCTATTCTGGTCGGACTGTTTATCGTTACGCTGGAGCGTCCGGGAAGCGGCTTGAACCTGACTATTCCAACCGAGGCGGTGGATACCGGTCTGGCCGTGGGCGGAATAACGCTGAAAGCGTTCCTGTCTCACACCATTCCCACCAGCATCGCGGGGGCGATGTCGAACAATGAGATCCTGCAGATAGTGGTGTTCTCGATGTTCTTCGGCATCGGCGGCGCGTCGCTGGGGCAGAAATTCAACGCGCCGCTGGTGGCCGCACTGGATGTGGTTTCCCATATCATGCTGAAGGTAACGGGTTACGTGATGTACGTTGCGCCGCTGGCCATCTTCGCGGCGATCTCCTCCGTCATTGCCACACAGGGTCTGGGCATCCTGTTGAACTACGCCTCCTTTATTGGCGGCTACTACGTTGCCATTCTTCTCACCTGCTTGGTGCTGCTGGCCGTGGGTTACATGGTGCTGAAAAAAGAGGTGTTTCGCCTGGTCAGCATGCTGAAAGATCCGGTGCTGGTCGCATTCACCACCAGCAGTTCTGAAGCGGCCTACCCTAAAACGCTGGAGCAGCTGGAGCGCTTTGGCTGCTCGCGCAATATCGCCTCTTTCGTTCTGCCGATTGGCTACTCCTTCAACCTCGTGGGGTCAATGGTGTACTGCTCGTTTGCCTCGATGTTTATTGCGCAGGCGTACAACATTCACCTGAGCTTCTCTGAGGTGACGGTGCTGATGTTAACCCTGATGCTGGCGTCAAAAGGCATTGCGGGCGTGCCGCGTTCTTCGCTGGTGGTGCTGGCCGCGACGATCCCAAGCTTTAACATTCCGGTGGCGGGGATCCTGCTGCTGATGGGGATCGACCACTTCCTGGATATGGGGCGTTCCGCGATTAACGTGCTGGGGAACGGGATTGCGACGGCGATGCTCTCGCAGAATGAAGGTGCGCGGGAAGCTGAAGCTGAAGCTGAACTGGTAAAGCAGGAAGCGTAATGGCATGAAAAAGGGTGAGGCCTGATGCCCTCACCCACAGGGAGAGGGAGCAAACACTAAAAACGGCAACCTGGGTTGCCGTTTTGCATTTACCTACGCTACATGATTCGCCGCGATATCCAGCAGCGCCATCTCTTCGCTGTTCAGCAGCTTTTCGATGTTCACCAGAATCAGCATACGCTCGCCGAGCGCCCCCAGGCCGGTCAGGTATTCGGTCGACAGCGTGACCGCAAACTCCGGCGCAGGACGAATCTGGTCAGAGGTCAGGGAAAGCACGTCAGATACGCCATCCACCACGATACCCACCACGCGCTGTCCCAGGTTCAGGACGATCACGACGGTATTGTCGTTGTAGTCAACGTCACCCTGGCTGAACTTCACGCGCAAATCCACGATTGGCACAATCACGCCGCGCAGGTTGGTGACACCTTTAATAAACGCTGGCGTGTTAGCGATGCGGGTAACCTGGTCGTAACCACGAATTTCCTGCACTTTCAGGATATCGATGCCGTACTCCTCATCGCCCAAAGTGAATACCAGGAACTCCTGCCCTGATGGCTCGCCCGCCAGTTTCGTTACATTACTCATACCGGTCATGTTATTACCTTCTACTTAATCAGGCGGCTGTGTACGCCACACGTTGTTCACGATTTAATCCCTGAAGCGCCGACACGTCGACGATCAGCGCCACGCTACCATCCCCCAGAATGGTGGCAGCAGAAATACCCGGCACCTTGCGGTAGTTGCTTTCGAGATTCTTCACCACCACCTGGTGCTGACCAATCAGCTGATCGACCAGCAGCGCGTAGCGACGGCCCGCGCTTTGCAGGATCACCACGATACCCTGCGTGGCCTCGGTCTTCGCCCCGTCCACTTCGAACACTTTCCACAGCTCGACCAGCGGCAGGTACTCACCGCGCACTTCGAGAACGCGCTCGCCGCCCGCCAGCGGATGCAGATCTTCTTCACGCGGCTGGAGGGATTCCATCACCGCGTTCAGCGGCAGAATGAAGACTTCGTCCGCGACTTTGACCGACATGCCGTCGAGGATCGCCAGCGTCAGCGGGAGCAGGATGCGGATGGTGGTGCCGGAGCCCTGTTTAGACTGGATCTCAACGTGGCCGCCCATCTCCTGAATGTTACGTTTCACCACGTCCATGCCGACGCCGCGTCCGGAAACGTCCGTCACCTGCTCGGCGGTCGAGAAGCCCGGCGCGAAGATCAGCATGCCCACTTCTTCATCGGTCATGTTTTCATTCACCGCCATCCCCTGTGAAATGGCTTTCGCCAGGATGCGCTCGCGGTTAAGGCCCGCGCCGTCGTCGGTCACTTCGATGCAGATGTTCCCGCCCTGATGTTCCGCAGAGAGGATCAGATTCCCGACTGGAGATTTCCCGGCGGCAATGCGGTTTTCCGGCAGTTCAATACCGTGGTCGAGGCTGTTACGCACCAGGTGCGTTAACGGGTCGATGATGCGCTCGATCAGGCTCTTATCCAGCTCCGTTGAGCTGCCCATCAGGGTCAGTTCAATCTGCTTATTCAGCTTGCTGGCAAGGTCGCGCACCAGGCGCGGGAAGCGGCTGAAGACATATTCCATCGGCATCATGCGGATGGACATCACCGATTCCTGCAGGTCGCGGGCGTTACGCTGCAGCTGGCCCATGCTGGTGATCAGATCGCCGTGCGTGACCGGGTCCAGTTCGTTAGAACGCTGCGCCAGCATGGACTGGGTGATCACCAGTTCGCCAACCAGGTTAATCAGCTGGTCAACCTTCTCAACGGCAACGCGAATGCTGGTGGACTCACTGGAGCGCGCGGCCGGTTTTTCACCACGGCCAGGCGCCGCGGCCTCTTTTGGCACCGCCTTCAGCACCGGGGCCGCTGGGGCCACAGCCGGTGCGGCGGCCTGGGCAACGACAGCAACCTCTTCTTCTGCAGCCGGAGCTGCTACCGCGGCGGCTTCCGTTTCGAAGGCGATCTGGTCGGCTTCAATGACAAAGCACAGCACCGCCACGATATCGTCCTGACTGATACCGTCATCGAGGGTCGCTGCGAGGCTGTCTTTGCCTTTCACTACGTTACTTAATTTCGCCAGGTTACCCAGCTCTTCTTCCAGCAGGTTAACTTCGCTCTCTTTCAGGCGTGACAGCACAACGCGCAGCTTGCCCGCTTGCGCGGCGGCTGGCGCGGCCTCTTCAGCAGCAACCGCATCGACAACGCTCAGCTTTGCCGCAGGGACAACGGCTGCAGCGACCTCACCTTTTGCTTCCAGGGCGAGCTGGCGCAGCGCATTGCAGATGTATTCAAAGCTGGCGGCATCAGGCTCTGCCGAACTTTTATAGGCGTCGAGCTGTTCCTGCATAATATCTTTGGTTTCCAAAAACAGGTTGATAATGTCGGTATTGAGCTGCATCTCACCGCGTCGTGCTTCATCAAGCAGGTTTTCCATTAAATGGGTCGTTTCCTGCAGGATGGTAAATCCAAACGTTCCGGCTCCGCCTTTAATAGAATGCGCCGCGCGGAAGATGGCATTGAGCTGCTCGGAGTCCGGTGCTTCGGGCACCAGATCGAGCAAATGTTGCTCCATATCCGCCAACAGTTCGTCGGCTTCATCAAAGAATGTCTGGTAAAAATCGCTAATATCCATGCTCACGCTATCACCTCGGATTGGCTGGTGGCGATGTTGGAACGGCAGCCGCAGGGACGGCCCCAGGCTGTTTTAAATCGTCCAGTGACTCATTCTGACTTTCGGCGTTTTCGTGCAGGATGGCCTGCTCCGCCTGCTGGTTCAGCACTAAAAGACTGATACGACGGTTGATGGCGTCATCCGGCCCGCGGTCGGAGACCCGCATGGTTGCTGCCATGCCGACCACGCGCAGTACCTTGCCATCATCAAGCCCACCTGCCACCAGCTCGCGACGCGAGGCGTTGGCACGATCGGCAGAAAGCTCCCAGTTGCTGTATCCCTTTTCCCCACTGGCGTACGGGAAGTCATCCGTGTGGCCCGAAAGGCTGATTCGGTTAGGAATGCCGTTCAGCACCGGCGCAATGGCGCGTAAAATATCGCGCATGTACGGCTCAACTTCCGCACTCCCGGTTTTAAACATCGGGCGGTTCTGGCTGTCGATAATCTGAATACGCAGCCCTTCCTGGACCAGATCGATTTTCAGGTGCGGCCGCAGCGCGCGCAGTTTAGGATCCGCTTCAATCAGCTGGTCGAGATCGCCACGCAGTTTTTTCAGACGCGCCTGCTCCATCTTGCGTTTCAGCTCGTCGATGTTCGGCTCTTTTTTCACCTCACCCTTCTGCTGGGTGTAATCATCGCCGCCGCCAGGGATCGGGCTTTCGCTGTTAGAGATACGCGGCCCACCGGTAACCGCCGTCGCCAGCGGGGTACGGAAATATTCGGCAATCTGGATAAGCTCCTTCGGGCTGGAGATGGAGATCAGCCACATCACCAGAAAGAACGCCATCATTGCGGTCATAAAGTCGGCGTACGCGATTTTCCAGGAGCCGTGGGAACCGTGCCCGCCGCCCTTGTGCTTGCGTTTTTTGACGATGACGATCGGATGGGACTGGTTTTTCATGCGTCCTCAGTTGTCGTCTGTTGGTTTGGGTTTTTCACCGCGCGCACGTGTTCTTCAAGCTCGATAAACGACGGACGCTCGCTGGAGTAAAGCGTTTTACGGCCAAATTCAACCGCGATCGGTGGCGCGTAACCGTTGAGGTTTGAGAGCAGCGTGATCTTCACGCACTGCATCATTTTGGTGGTTTCCGCGCTTTTCTGGCGCAGCACGCTTGCCAGCGGAGAGATAAAACCATAAGCCAGCAAAATACCGAGGAAGGTGCCCACCATCGCATGGGCAATCAGCGCGCCCAGTTCAGCCGCCGGACGGTCCGCCGAGGCCAGGGCGTGTACCACCCCCATGACCGCCGCCACGATACCAAACGCCGGAAGGGAGTCGCCAACCAGCGCCAGGCTGTTGGCCGGCACTTCAGATTCGCTTTCGTGGGTTTCGATCTCTTCGTCCATCAGCGCTTCGATTTCGAAGGTATTCATGTTGCCGCTGATGATAAGACGCAGGTAATCGACGATGAAATCCAGCATCATGGCGTCCGCCAGAATGCGCGGATAGCTGGCAAAAATTTCGCTCTCTTTCGGGTTTTCGATATCCCGTTCAAGCGAGAACATCCCCTGCTGACGCGACTTCGCCATCAGGCGATAGAGCAGCGCCAGCAGATCCATATACATGCTTTTGGTGTATTTCGAGCGACGGAACAGCAATGGAATTGCCTTCAACGTGCCCTTGATCGATTTACCGTTGTTGCCAACGATAAAAGCCCCTACCCCTGCGCCGCCGATGATAATAAGTTCAGCCGGTTGATAGAGTGCTCCAAGGTGCCCGCCGGTCATCATGTAACCGCCGAAAACTGTACCGAGAACTACCAGGTAACCTAATAAGATAAGCACGACATCATCCTTCCGCTAGTGACTATGGCAAGGACGTCCAGCTCGCAGCGTTTACCGTTTGCGGGGTAAAAAAAAGCAGCGGTAATGACTTACCGCTGCTGGAATCTTGCCCACACGTTCGGGTTAAACAGCTTGTTCGATCTGTTCATCCAGCAGTTGTGGAATAATATCGGCAGCATCCCGGGAAAGTTTACGTCTTTTTACTGCGCGGGACGGCGGCTGACATAAACTACAGGCGAAGCTGCCTGCAGGCTGATGAGCATGGGTAATAAAATTGCCGTCGCAGCAATTGCAGCGCGACAGTTCAAGCATTCCGCTCTCAACAAAACGCACCAGCGTCCATGCGCGGGTCAGCGCCAGCAGAGGGCCTTCTTCCTGCTGTGGGCATTGTTCAAGGTAAAGTTTGTACGCTTTGATAACGGCGTCTACGCCGCTACACAAACCGGTTTTGAGAAGATACTGCCAGGCATTACAGAACATGGAAGCGTGGATGTTCTGCTCCCAGGTCATAAACCAGTCCGTAGAAAACGGCAGCATGCCTTTCGGCGGGGGACTACCGCGTAACTCTTTATACAGTTTGATGAGGCGACCACGGCTCAGCTGAGTCTCGCTTTCCAGCATTTGTAAACGAGCACCCAGCGTAATCAGCTCCATGGCCAGCTGTATGTCACGCGCTTCCTGAACAATGCTTTTTTCGCTCATTGCTAGGCCCTTTTCTTACGGGCTGCGTCATCAGGCTGACTGATGTCGCTAAGCAAGCGAGTGGAGAGCAGGATACCGGTATGGATCTGTTGCAGATCGTCCACGCGGGATTCCTGCGTCAGACGCGTTATCGTCTGCGGATTATCAAAACGGAACTGGCACACCAGTTGATTCGTTTCCGCCAGTTTTACCATCTGAGGGAGGGTTAATCCGCCCAGCATGGTTGCCATTTCTTCGTTAATACCCAGACGAAACATCGCGGACGCTTTGTCCTGACTAATTAAACGCTGCGCGAGCAGTAAATATGACAAATTGATGTCATAGATATGTTTTAGCAACTCGGATGTATGCATTGTTCCCATCCCGAATAACCAACTATTATTTTTATGCGGAAAGACCGCACCCCGTGATGTCGCCGGGAAATCACCCGGTATAAAAAAGAAAAGGCTAAATGCATAGTTGAATCTAGGTTTGTATTCATCCAAACGCGCAAGGGATGCAACGCGGTTACATCTCTTACAGGTTTTATCATTTCTTACAAATAACTAAGATTTTTCCTAATTCGACGCAAACTCTACTCGCCAGATTTGACACATACAATGCAGCCACCCTCAAATTTAAAAAAAATGTGATCCACGTCACACAATTTAAGTGAATGTTACCCATAAATCCATCAGTATGACTTCTAATTTGCTCATTTTTTAAGCAATCAGCACTGTTTTGTATTCTTAATCGACGAATACTCATGCATAAGCTTGAGAATAAGTGGCACGCAATGTGCTTTTACCCGTGCGTGCAGTATCAGCAATCGTTTACATCACGTATGCGTCAGGGACACATTTTGATTACTTCGATAAAACATAGAGTTATGCATTTCTTGCAAAAAAATTGTTTCATTGCGTGATCATTCGAAATGCGTTTATAACTTGTTAGAACGATTTAATAGTGAAAGCGAGGATTTGTGTGAGTTACGTTAAGTTGTTAATTTTTTTCATTTAGGCGCATTTATCAGTTATTCTTCTTATAAGAATAATTAATGAATAATTATGATAAGCTTCACACTAATGTCGTATTCAAGTCTTGCGAAACCAGGAAATTCGCGGTAATGGTGATGAAACGCTGTCTGTCAGACATCTAAGGAGTGCGCCATGAGTTACTCCCATCTTCTTGTTTCTGTTGCCGTTTCCCCCGAAAGCCACCAGCTTGTCGCCCGGGCCGTTTCCATCGCCCGGCCGCATAATGCGCGCATCAGCCTCATTACCCTCGCGGCCGAGCCCGAGATGTACAATCAACTGGCGGCCCCGATGCTGGAAGATATTCGTGAGGTTTTGCAGGAGGAAACGCAGCAGTTTCTGCGAGAGCTTGTCGAAAAAGCAGAGTACCCCATTGATGAAACCGTTATTGCGACGGGGGAACTGAATGCCCATATTCTTAATATGTGCCGCAAGCAGAATATTGATTTAGTGATTTGCGGGAACCATAACCACAGCTTTATATCGAGGGCTACCTGCGCGGCAAAATCTATTATCGCCTCAAGCCAGGTTGACGTGCTGTTAGTCCCGCTTGGGGGGGCTTAACCCCCCCAGAGGAATATCAGGCGAGTTTAGGGAAGGTCGCGATCTTTTTTTGCAGATCGCCTTCGTGACTTTGCGGGGCTATTTCGCGTAGATCCTGAATAAAACGCGCCTGCCAGTGATTTATATCGTTATTCCGGATCGTCTCCATCATTTCGGCATGGCGGGAAATTCGCTCCGTCAGCGGCATGGTCAGCGCGCGGTTGAGGGCATTTGCCACATCATCCCGATCGTAAGGGTTAACGAGCAGCGCTGAGGTCAGTTCGTTCGCTGCCCCTGCAAACTGGGAAAGCACCAGCACGCCCGGATCCGCCGGGTCCTGAGCCGCCACGTACTCTTTTGCCACCAGGTTCATCCCGTCACGCAGCGGCGTAACCAGGCCAACGTCAGCGTAGCGGAAGACCTTCATCAGGATCTTACGGTCAAAATGCTGATTCAGATAAAAGAGCGGCGTCCAGCCCAGTTGGCCGTAGCGCCCGTTGATGCGCCCTGCTTCTGTCTCCAGCTGATGACGAATATCCTGATAGGCCTGCACTTCCCCGCGCGACGTTGGCGCGATCTGGGTATAGCGGATTTTACCGTGGTGCTGAGGGTATTTATCCAGCAGCGTTTCATACGCCAGGAAGCGTTCCGGCAACCCTTTGGAATAATCCAGACGCTCTACCGAGAAGATATTCTTCACGTGCTTGAGTTCATTCTTAAGCTGGGCCAGCTTCGGCGGCAGCGGGCCCGAGGCCTGTTCCGCAATTTCGTCGGGTTCAATACCAATCGGATAGACCTCGGTATGGAAGGTTTTGCCCCACGCCGTATGGGTTTTGCCGCCGTTGGTTACCAGGCGCGTTTTGCCTGACACGGAGTCCAGGAACGCGAGACGGTCATTTTCGGTCTGGAAGCCCAGCAGGTCATAATCACACAGCGCCTCCAGCAGTTCTTCATGCGGCGGCAGCGCGGTGAAAATTTCCGGCGTCGGGAACGGAATGTGCAGGAAGAAGCCAATCCGGTTATTGACTCCCCTTTTACGCAGCTCTCTGGCGAAGGGGAGCAGATGATAATCGTGGATCCATAAAATATCGTCTTCCTCAATTAAAGGCAGCAGTTTATCCGCCAGCAGCGCATTCACCCGCGAGTAGCCCTCGAAGGATTCACGCTGGAATTTCACCAGGTCAAGACGATAGTGAAACGCAGGCCACAGGACCGCGTTGGAGAACTGCGAGTAATACTCGTCATAGTCTTTCTCTTTGAGCGCAAATGATGCCCACGTAATGTTCCCGCGCGTCACCTTTTTAAGCGGTTTCTCTTGTTCATTGATTTCACCGCTCCAGCCAAACCACAGCCCGCCAGCAGCTTTTAAGGCACCTAATACCCCTACCGCCAGGCCACCTGCACTGGCTTTTTTATCATCAGGCGGTGCAATTCGGTTAGAGACGACGACTAAGCGACCCATAATGGTTTCCCCCTTTGTTTTGCGCTATTTGTTGTTGTTGCTGGTTAGCGATATCAGAAATCCACTGCCAGACGGCCTCGACATTCGCCAGACGCCATTCAGCGACAGTGTCACCAGGCCCTACCTTGACGGCGATCCCTCCGGCCTGTTTCACCATGCGAAAACCGGCCTCATCGGTCAGGTCATCGCCAAAAAATACCGGTGTACGTCCCTTAAATGGCGGTTCCGCCATAAACGCCGCAATAGCGGCCCCCTTATTGATGCCCTCAGGTTTTATCTCAACGACGCACTTCCCCGGCTGCAGCGCGAGCTGCGGATGTGCATCGGCCACGCTGCGGGCAATCGCAAAAATCGCCGCTTCGTGATGCGGAGCCTGCCGATAATGCAAGGCGAACGCCATGCCTTTCGCTTCCAGTTCCGTGCCCGGGAGCGACGCCAGCGCCGAGGAGAGTTCAGTATGTAACGCCTGAATTAAGGTATCGGGGAGTGATACAACATGCAGTTGATCATGGATATCGCGGCGCTCCGCTCCGTGTACACCGGCCAGCGGAAAGTGGTAAGGACTGGCGAGCACATCCAGCTCGGCCATTGAGCGCCCTGAAATCAATGCCAATGCGCCCTCGTTCAGTCGAGAGAGCTGCTGCAAATTCTCTAGCACCGTATCCGGTACGACCACGTCGTCAGGATGCGGCTGGATCCCGGCGAGCGTCCCGTCGAGGTCAAAAAAGAAAGCATATTTTCCGGGCAGTACAGGCGGTGCGGTTAACAAGTCAGCCACCCTAATCCTCCTTACGGTTTACGAGAGGTAAACGCCTTTACCTCTTTCATAGCCATGTAAGTATAGACAGTGTGATGGGCCTCGCCATTTGACAACCGCCCCGCCAGCAAAACTGGCGAGGCGGTTCAGAGGTCAACTATGGTTATTAGTTGAGCAATAAAAAGTCAGCGCTGGGGTTACACGGTACGCTTCGCTTTTTGCTTGTAACGGTCGAAAATCACGGCTGCCAGCAGGATCAGGCCGCGCACGACGTACTGAGAGAACGGCGAAATATTCAACAGGTTCATGGCGTTTTCCACCGTGCCCAAAATCAGGATACCGGCCACCACATATGAGATTTTTCCGATGCCTCCCTTGAGGGAAACGCCCCCTAAAACGCACGCCGAGATGACGATCAGCTCATAACCGATAGACGTCATTGGCTGGCCGCTGGTCATACGCGACGCCAGGATAATCCCCGCCGCGGCGGAGACCAGCCCGGAGAGCACGAAGATAATAATCTTGGTGCGTACAACCGGCACCCCTGCCAGACGAGCCGCTTCTTCATTGCCGCCGATCGCCAGCGTATTACGGCCAAAGGTGGTGCGGTTCAGCAGGAAGCCGAACAGGATCAGGCAGGCCACGGTGAGCCAGATAGGCGCAGGCAGGCCCAGCCAGTTGGCGTAGCCCAGCGTAAAGAAGCGCTCGTCTTCAATCCCTACCGCTTTACCGTCGGAGATGATATAGGCCAGACCGCGGACTATCTGCATCGTTGCAAGCGTGGTAATCAGGGCATTAATCTTCAGGCGTGCGATAACAAAACCGTTCACCAGACCGCTGATCACGCCAAGCAACAGACCGGCAAAAACGCCAATCCACAGGCTTTCCGTCATGTTGATCACCACCGCCGTGGTGACGCCCGCGCAGGCGATAACCGAGGCCACCGACAGGTCGAAATCACCGGAGGCCAGACAAAAGAGCATGCCGCAGGCCACCATGCCGGACATGGAAATCGCCAGTCCCAGCCCTTTCATATTAATGAAGGTGGCAAAATTAGGGACGAAGATTGCACAGGCGATGAAGAGTGCGGCAAAGACCACCAGCATGCCGTACTGATCCCAGATGCGTCCAAAACTAAAAGCCGACTTCGGCGCTCCGGATGTAGTAACAGAGGACATCATTAACTCCTTACTCAGGCGACAGCCTGGCTGACTTTAGGCATGGCGAGGTTCAACGCCTGTTGTTCATTCGCCTGTTCATGAAGTAATTCACCGGCGATTTCGCCTTCGCGCATCACTACAATGCGGTCAGCAACGCCAAGCACCTCAGGCAGATCGCTGGAGGCGAACAGCACCGCCACGCCGCGTTTTGCCAGTTCATATATCACGTTGTAAATCTCGTGTTTTGCGCCCACATCGATACCGCGCGTCGGCTCGTCCAGCAGAATGACCTTCATATCCTCCGACAGCCAGCGGCCTAAAATGGCCTTCTGCTGGTTTCCTCCTGACAGATTCATAATCAGCTGTTCCGGTCCCGGCGTTTTGATATTCAGCGAGCGAATATGATGGTCGGCGTTGCTCGACTCCCAGCCGTCGTTAATCAGGCAACCCGCGCGGATAAATTTACGCCGGGCGGAAATGTTGATGTTGTCGCGCACCGAATGCACCGGAATGATCCCCTCCGCCTTGCGGTCTTCCGGGCAGAGCATCATCCCGGCCCTGATTGCGTGGGCGGGTTTCTGGATATCCACCTGCTCGCCGTCAATGGAGACCTGCCCTGCGGTAATGCGTGTACCGCCGAACAGCCCTTTCATCAGCTCGCTGCGCCCCGCCCCAACAAGGCCAAACAGACCGACGATCTCACCGCTGCGTACGGATAACGAAACCGGCGTTCGCACGCCCGGCGCTTTGACGTTGTCCAGACGCAGGCGCTCGGGGCCGTACTCGCGCGGTTTCCAGTGATAGATATCGCCCAGATCGCGCCCGACCATCGCCTGAACAAGCTGGTCATGGTTAACCTGCTGCATATCGGTAAAGGTGCGCACATAGCGCCCATCCTTAAATACGGTGATGGCATCGCTCAGGGCAAATATCTCCTCCATGCGGTGCGAGACGTACAAAATGGTGCGGCCTTCCTGCCGCAGCTCGCGGATCACGCGGAACAGGTTTTCGATTTCACGCGCGGAGAGCGAACTGGTGGGTTCATCAAAGGCAATAACCCTGGCGTTACGCGCCAGCGCCTTGGCAATTTCAACCATCTGCCACTGGCCGATGGAGAGGTATTTCAGCGGGGTCTGGGGATCGACGTCCAGACCAAGATGCTTAAGCTGCAGCCCCGCTTCATAATTAAGTAGCGAACGATTCACCACGCCGCTTTTGTGCGGAAGCTGGCCTAAATAGATGTTTTCGGCCACGGTCATCTCAGGGATGAGGTGCAGTTCCTGATAGATAATGGCGACACCGGCGTTGAGCGCCGCCGTGGTATCGGCAAAGGCCACCTCTTCACCGCGAATGGCCAACGTGCCGGTTGTTGGCGCGTAGTTGCCGCTGAGGATTTTTAGCAGCGTGGATTTCCCCGCTCCGTTTTCCCCCATCAGGGCATGAACCTGGCCGGCATAGCAGTCGAAGCTGATATCGGTCAGCGCGTTAACACCGGGAAACGTTTTCCCGATGCCGCGAAAAGAGAGATACGGATTAGACTGTTGCATAACGACTCCGTGATTCCTGTAGTGTGTACGTCTGGCCCCTTACGGCGAGTAAGGGGCACAATCACAGCGTATTACTTACCGCCCAGTCCCTTTTTCGCCAGTTCCTCTTTGAAGTTGTCGCGGGTAATCAGCACCACGTCGGTCACTTCGGTAAATTTCGGCGGTTCAGCCCCTTTGGTGACCCAGTTGTAGAGCATTTCACTGGATTTGTAGCCGTGAACGTCCGGGCTTGGCAGCAGAGAGCCGTAGAAGCCGGTGGCCTGCGCTTTGGACAGCTCGCTCACCGCATCCACGCCGTTGATGCCGATCCCGATAACGTCAGGCGCCTTGAAGCCCTGACCTTCCGTCGCGCGCACGCCGCCCAGCACGGTGTTGTCGTTCATGCCGACCACCAGCCAGTGCTTCACTTCCGGGTGCTGGACCAGCATAGAGTTCGCCGCGTCAAAGGCGCCCGGGATGTCGTTAGATTTGGTTGGCACTTTATAGATCTGTTTTTCAGGGAAGCCGGCCGCTTTCAGCGCGTCCATTGAACCGGTCGTACGACGACGCGCCGTGTCCAGCTCGTCTGCGGTGATGGCCATGACGGCGGTCTCTTTCACATCCCAGCCGCGTTTCTGCATTTCTTTATAAAGCTCCTGCCCCTGACGTTCCCCAATTTTGGTCGCCGCCATCATGACCAGCGGAACGCTGTCCATCGGTTTGCCTTTGGCGTTAACGAACTGATCGTCAACCGCAATAACCTTCATGTCGTAACCGCGGGCTTTCGCCGCAATTGCCGATCCGAGTTTTGGATCCGGAGTGCAGATAACAAAGCCTTTCGCGCCGCTGGCCGCCAGGCTGTCGATGGCGTTCAGGGTTTTTTCACCATCCGGCACGGCGATTTTAATCACTTCAAAACCTAAATCTTTTCCGGCTTTATCAGCGAATTTCCATTCGGTCTGGAACCAGGGTTCTTCCGGCTGTTTTACCAAAAAACCGAGTTTTAAATTCTCAGCGATAGCGGATTGTGACATAACGGCAGCCAGACCGATGGCCGCCAGCGCTTTAGTAAATTTGTGCATGGTAAACTCCAGCTTTAGCATTCTTTTCTGTAGGGAAGATTTGCGTGCTTCTTATTTAATCGGACTTAAAACAAGGCATTAGCGCTTACCTCGTCATAAGCGTTATTGCTGGTGATAGTTTTAGCGGGAAATTAATCATCCATAAGAGAGCCCCATCACACCGCAGAATTACAGTAATTGCGTACATAAATTCAGCGAAAAATGACATAAAAGAGGCAGGAATTGTCTGACAAATGGAAGCAGGGTAAGCAGAATTATCCATAAGATTAGCTAAGAAATCCCTGATGCCTTACGGCGGATGTCGCTGCAGCTCTCCCCTGACGGGGATCCATGCTTTTCATCAAAAAAACGAACGCGTCATGAAAAGGCGTTATTCCGTTAAAATTGACTTAGCGCAAATTCAGCAACGCATCATATATTTGAAATGAATAATCTGTATTTATTTTTCTTACAGAGCATTATTCCGGCTAAATGTTCACGAAAGTAAATCAGTATCCCTCTAAAGACACTTAGCCTTTAATATCTGTCTCTTATACACATCTGACGCTGCCGACGACGGA
>NZ_JAAQOK010000075.1:0-14686 GCF_011683705.1 Enterobacter sp. 725m/11
CATTCTTATTCGTTATCCGTGCCGCCCTCGGCGGTTTAGCAGTATGGATGTCCAAAAGATAGTAAACAGGCGTTATCAGCTTTTAAATGAACAAAAAAGAATGTGTTATAACTTTCGGAAATAAACAGCGGATTTACCGGGTGGGAAGTATTTAGACCAATTTCAGCAATGATTATCTGCCGGATGCATATCTGCTGGCGGACGCGCGCAAAAAACGGTCATTTTTGCAGCATTTTATCCCGATATAGCCATCCCCACATCCAGACAACTTTACGTCTTGCTGTCCTGACATCCAAAAACGGTATTTATATTCCTTTCTGTTCTAAACGGCAGTGAATGGTTCTTTATTGAGAAAATTTCATCGCCCTATTATCCCGTCATGACATCCCGAAAGGAAAACATCATGACGATTTACCACTCCGTCACCGAACTGATTGGCCGCACGCCGCTGATCCAGCTGCATAAGCTTGATACCGGTCCCTGCTCACTGTTTCTGAAGCTGGAGAACCAGAACCCCGGCGGCTCGATTAAAGACCGCGTTGCGCTGTCGATGATTAACGAAGCGGAGCGTACCGGCCAGCTGCAGCCGGGCGGCACGATTATTGAGGCCACGGCGGGCAATACCGGCCTCGGCCTGGCGCTGATCGCCGCCCAGAAAGGCTACTCACTGATCCTCGTAGTGCCTGACAAAATGAGCCGCGAGAAGATTTTCCACCTGCGCGCGCTGGGTGCCCAGGTGGTGCTGACCCGCTCCGACGTCAACAAGGGCCATCCCGCCTATTACCAGGATTACGCCCGGCGTCTGGCTAACGAGCTGCCGGGCGCGTTTTACATCGACCAGTTTAATAACGTGGCCAACCCGCTGGCGCACCGCACCACCACGGCACCGGAACTCTATGAACAGCTTGACGGCAAGATTGACGCCATCGTGGTCGGCGTCGGCTCAGGTGGTACGCTCGGTGGCCTGCAGGCGTGGTTCGCCGAGCACTCTCCGCACACGGAGTTTGTCCTGGCTGACCCCGCCGGGTCGGTGCTGGCCGACCAGGTGGAAACCGGACGCTACCACGACGCGGGCTCCTGGCTGGTCGAAGGCATTGGCGAAGACTTTATTCCGCCGCTGGCCCACATTGAAGGGGTGAATCGCGCCTGGCGCATCACCGACCGCGAAGCCTTCGCCACCGCGCGCGAGCTGCTGAAGACGGAAGGCATTCTGGCGGGCTCCTCCAGCGGCACGCTGCTGGCGGCGGCGCTGAAGTATTGCCAGGCGCAGACCGTGGCGAAACGCGTGGTGACCTTCGCCTGCGACAGCGGCAATAAGTATCTCTCGAAGATGTTTAACGACGACTGGATGCGCCAGCAGGGGCTTATCACGCGCCCTCAGGCGGGCGATCTCTCCGACTACATTGCCCTGCGCCATGATGAAGGCGCTACCGTCACCGCCGCGCCGGACGATACGCTTTCCACCGTACTGGCACGCATGCGCCTGTATGACATCTCTCAGTTGCCGGTTCTGGAGAACGGCAAGGTGGTGGGCATTATCGACGAGTGGGATCTGCTGCGGCATATCGGCGGCGACGGCGACCGCTTTGCCCTGCCGGTCACGGCGGCCATGACCCGTCAGGTGGAATTTCTCGATAAACGTGCCACGGAGAGTGCCCTGCACGCCATCTTCGACCGCGGTCTGGTGGCCGTCATTAACGACAATGACCGTTTTCTCGGTCTGATTACGCGCAGCGACGTCCTGACCGCATGGCGCAATCGTCTACAGCAATAAAGGATGAAACGATGAAAAACCTGGCAACCCTGAGCGTCCACAGCGGCGCATTCAACGACCCGCACGGCGCCGTCATGCCGCCGATTTACGCCACGTCGACGTTTGCGCAACCGTCACCGGGCGAGCATACCGGCTATGAGTATTCCCGCAGCGGCAACCCAACGCGCCATGCGCTGGAAACCGCCATCGCCGAACTGGAAGGCGGCACGCGCGGCTACGCCTTTGCTTCCGGTCTGGCGGCCATCTCCACGGTGCTCGAGCTGCTGGATAAAGACAGCCATATCGTCGCCATTGATGACGTTTACGGCGGGACGTACCGCCTGATTGAAAACGTGCGCAAACGCAGCACCGGCCTGCAGGTCAGCTGGGTTAAGCCGGACAACCTGGCCGGGCTTGAGGCCGCCATTCGCCCGGAGACCCGCATGGTGTGGGTCGAAACGCCGACCAACCCGCTGCTGAAGCTGGCGGATCTGGCGGCCATTGCGGCGATCGCCCGTCGTCATAACGTCATCAGCGTGGCGGATAACACGTTCGCATCGCCGGTGATCCACCGTCCGCTGGAGTCCGGTTTCGATATCGTGGTGCACTCCGCCACCAAATACCTTAACGGCCACTCTGACGTGGTGGCTGGGCTGGCAGTGGTGGGAGATAATCCGGCGCTGGCGGACCAGCTTGGCTATCTGCAAAATGCGGTCGGTGGTGTCCTGGATCCGTTCAGCAGCTTCCTGACCCTGCGCGGTATCCGCACGCTTGCGCTGAGGGTAGAAAAGCACAGCAGCAACGCGCTGGAGATTGCGCAATGGCTGGCGCAGCATCCTCTGGTCGAAAAGGTATTCTATCCCGGCCTGGAATCACATCCGCAGTACCAACTAGCCCGCACGCAGATGGCGCTGCCCGGTGGCATGATTTCCGTCGTGGTAAAAGGCGATGCGCAACGCGCCACCGAGGTGATTCGCAACCTGAAGCTGTTCACCCTCGCGGAAAGCCTGGGCGGGGTGGAGAGCCTTGTGAGCCAGCCTTACAGCATGACGCACGCCTCGATTCCGCTGGAGCAACGGCTGGCAAACGGTATTGTGCCGCAGCTGATCCGCCTCTCGGTAGGCATTGAAGATCCAAAAGACCTGATTGCCGACCTCAGCCAGGCGCTGCAAAAATAAGCAAACGGCGGCAGGTCGCTCACCTGCCGCCAAAAGTTGTCATCATGGCTTAACGCCTTGATAACAATATTATGTGAAACGGCATTGATTAATTCTGAAACACCGTTTCCATTTTCCTTTTATCTTAAAATTAGCGTATAATGCGCGCCAAATCCCTGGTGAATGGTTTCAGCGCTTGGAATACAAAAAACAACGTACAACTTCTCCTCTCCTTCGTTGGGCTGTCACTCAGGCACACTTTCTTCTGCACGCTCATTTGATGTCTCCTATCCTTAGTGCGTGTCATATACTCTTTTGCAACACAGGTTTGACTCCGCGGCGGTGCGCCCCCGGAGCGAGATTTCCATATCCTTCCCAACTTAAAGACTAAGACTGTCATGAAAAAGACGAAAATTGTTTGTACTATCGGCCCGAAAACCGAATCCGAAGAGATGCTGAGCAAAATGCTGGACGCCGGCATGAACGTGATGCGTCTGAACTTTTCCCACGGTGACTACGCAGAACACGGTCAGCGTATTCAGAACTTGCGCAACGTGATGAGCAAGACCGGTAAAAAAGCGGCGATCCTGCTCGACACCAAGGGTCCGGAAATCCGTACCATCAAACTGGAAGGCGGTAACGACGTCTCTCTGAAAGCGGGCCAGACCTTCACCTTCACTACCGACAAATCCGTTGTTGGTAACAGCGAAATCGTTGCGGTCACCTATGAAGGCTTCACCAGCGATCTGTCCGTGGGTAACACCGTGCTGGTCGACGATGGTCTGATCGGTATGGAAGTCACAGCTATCGAAGGCAACAAAGTTATCTGTAAAGTGCTGAACAACGGCGACCTGGGCGAAAACAAAGGCGTTAACCTGCCGGGCGTTTCTATCGCGCTGCCAGCGCTGGCTGAAAAAGACAAGCAGGACCTGATCTTCGGCTGTGAGCAAGGCGTTGATTTCGTTGCGGCGTCCTTCATCCGTAAGCGTTCCGACGTGGTTGAAATTCGTGAGCACCTGAAAGCCCACGGCGGCGAGAAGATCCAGATCATCTCCAAAATCGAAAACCAGGAAGGCCTGAACAACTTCGACGAAATCCTCGAAGCGTCTGACGGCATCATGGTTGCTCGTGGCGACCTGGGCGTTGAAATCCCGGTTGAAGAAGTGATCTTCGCGCAGAAGATGATGATCGAGAAATGTGTTCGCGCGCGTAAAGTGGTTATCACCGCCACGCAGATGCTGGATTCCATGATCAAAAACCCACGCCCTACCCGCGCTGAAGCAGGCGACGTGGCGAACGCCATCCTCGACGGTACCGATGCAGTCATGCTGTCCGGTGAATCCGCGAAAGGGAAATACCCTCTGGAAGCGGTCGGCATCATGGCGACCATCTGCGAACGTACTGACCGCGTGATGACCAGCCGTCTGGACTTCAACAACGACAGCCGCAAGCTGCGCATCACTGAAGCAGTATGCCGCGGTGCGGTAGAAACCGCTGAGAAACTGGAAGCGCCACTGATTGTTGTTGCGACCCAGGGCGGTAAATCTGCGCGCGCAGTGCGTAAATACTTCCCGGATGCCACCATCCTGGCCCTGACCACCAACGAAACCACCGCACGTCAGCTGGTGCTGAGCAAAGGCGTGGTTGCGCACCTGGTCAAAGAGATCGCCTCTACTGACGATTTCTACATTCAGGGTAAAGCAATGGCTCTGGAAAGCGGTCTGGCGCAGAAGGGCGACGTGGTTGTAATGGTTTCTGGTGCTCTGGTACCAAGCGGAACAACCAATACTGCCTCCGTTCACGTGCTGTAATAATTCACGAACGAATTAAATTTGATAAAAAGCGCCCAATGGGCGCTTTTTTTATTCCCGGCATTAGCCAAATTCATTCAAAAAGCAAATCGGGTTTTTCTATTTAAATGCGATTTATCTAAGATGAATCCGATGAAAAATGCCTTTTTTTACATAGCTTTTTACTCAAAACGCACTGATTCGATGCTTCTTTGAGCGAACGATCAAAAATAGGCGTATTCCCATCAAAAAAATATTCTCAACCCAAAAAAGTTTGTGTAATACTTGTAACGCTACATGGAGATTAACTCAATCTAGAGGGTATTAATAATGAATCGTACTAAACTGGTACTGGGCGCGGTAATCCTGGGTTCTACTCTGCTGGCTGGTTGCTCCAGCAACGCTAAAATCGATCAGCTGTCTTCTGACGTTCAGACTCTGAACGCTAAAGTTGACCAGCTGAGCAACGACGTGAACGCAATGCGTTCCGACGTTCAGGCTGCTAAAGACGACGCAGCTCGCGCTAACCAGCGTCTGGACAACCAGGCTACTAAATACCGTAAGTAATAGTACCTGTTAATAAAATGGCGCACATTGTGCGCCATTTTTTTTGCCTGCGTCAAACTGCTACTGCGTTACCTTTTCCCCTTCCTCTTCTGCTACCGCAGCAGACACCCGGCTGTTCTGCACTGACAACACGCTATTGCTGGCCGACGGGCCGCTACCCGCGGATACGACAACCGGGATCCCGGCACGGCGCGCCAGGGCTTTATCAATTAACGCCTTATCGCTTCCGGCCTGAGAAACAAAGGTGGCAAAGTCTGCCGAGTGGGTAATGGGCGAAATCTGCGGGTTCTCGCCCTCCACCTGCGCCAGAGGACGGTGGACCTCAATATAACGTTTACCGTCCGGCTCAACCGAGAATTTCACCGGCTCGTTGATGATCTGTACCCGCGTGCCGACCCGCACCTGTTCAAACAGGGCTTTAATATCCGGGGCGTTCATTCGCATGCAGCCGGAACTGACGCGCAGACCTACGCTGTCCGGCGCGCTGGTACCGTGAATAAGATATTCCCCATTACCAATTCCCAGACGCAGCGCATAGCGCCCCAGCGGGTTATTTGGCCCTGCCGGGACGACGGGTGGCAATTTAATTCCCTGGGCCAGGGAACGCGCTCTGATGCCCGCCGTTGGCGTCCAGGTTGGATTAGGGATTTTTTGGCTGACGCGGGTGGTGCTCACCGGCGTTTCCAGCCCCAGCTGTCCGATGCCGAGCGGGAATACCTGGACAATATTTTCTCCCGGCGGGAAGTAGTAGAGCCGAAGCTCGGCCAGGTTAACCACAATGCCTTCGCGCGGGGTATCCGGCAGCAACATCTGCGACGGGATGGTGATAACGGTACCCGGTGCCGGGTTTACTGGCGCAATGGTATTGTTCGTTTCAAGGATCACCTGCGCCGCCGTATTAAACCGACGGGCGATAGTCTGAAGCTTATTATCCCCTTCCTGTATCGTGTAGGTTTGATTTTGCCCAATCAGGCGGCTGCCTGCAGGCGGCAACGGATAGTCCATCGCGCGGGCCGAATTAAACGTACCGAGCGAACTGAGGAGTAATAGAGTTATTAGAGACGCGCGCTTCATGCTGAGATTCCTTATTCACTGGCAGGATGCCAGAAAGCTGAAAAACCAGCGAGGCGGGAACCACCTCGCGAAACAGAATGAATGCTGTTCTGTAAGTCTAGCTAAGGATTGCAGCTTTGGCGCGAATGGCGCGAATCATCGCTTCCAGCCCCTGGGAGCGGGACGGGGTGAGGTGTTGGGTCAGGGCCATTTTTTCAAACCACGGGCGGACATCGAACGCGACGATATCCTGCGCCGACATCCGGTGGTAAAGAATAAAGACGACCGCAATCAGCCCTTTTACAATGGCCGCATCGCTGTCGCCGTGCAGGGCGATAGTGCCGTCGTCAGACTGCTCCATCACAATCCACACCTGGCTCTGGCAGCCCTGAATAATGTTTTCCGGGTTATGCGCCTCTTCACCGAGCGGAGGCAGACGCTGCCCCAGCTCGATGATATAAAGGTACTTCTCTTCCCAGTTTGCACAGCGTCCAAAGTTGCGCAGCAATTTGTCTCTGTCCGGCAGTTCTGCCATCTTTTGCCTCTTCTTAGCCCAGCAGCTGGTGAATGCGCTTAAGCCCCGCCACCAGCCTGTCGACCTCTTCCATTGTGTTATACATCACCAGCGATGCGCGGCACATTGCCGGCACTTGATAAAAGGCCATCAGCGGCATGGCGCAGTGGTGCCCGGTACGGACGGCCACGCCGTAATTATCGAGGAAGCTGCCCACGTCATAGGCGTGGTGTTTCCCCAGGTTAAAGACAATCACGCCCTGTCTGTCAGCCGGGCCATACAGGGTAAGGTTAGGCACGCTGGCAAGCTCCTGCAGCGCGTAGTGCATCAGCAGCTGTTCGTACTCCTGAATGGCGTCGAGGCCGATTGCGGAGACGTAAGACACCGCCGCCCCCAGGCCGATAATCCCGCCGGTGTTGGGGGTGCCCGCCTCGAAACGCCAGGGCGCGCGGGCGTAGGTTGTCCCTTCCGTCAGGCTGACGGTGGCGATCATCGATCCGCCCCCTTCCCACGGCGGCATCGCCTGCAGGATGTCCTCTTTCACATACAGCACGCCAATCCCGGTCGGGCCATAGAGCTTATGCCCGGAGAATACGTAGAAATCGCAGTCCAGCGCCTGCACGTCCACCGCGTGGTGCATCACCGCCTGCGCGCCGTCAATCAGCACCTTCGCGCCGGCCTGATGGGCTTTTGCGATAATCTCTGTCACCGGGTTTTCGGTGCCCAGCACGTTAGAGACCTGAGTGACCGCCACCAGCCGCGTTTTATCGTCCAGCAGGGCGTCAAGCTGCTCCAGCTGCAGCGTGCCATCGTCGTTCAACGGAACGACCCGCAGCTGCGCGCCGACACGCTCGCAGAGCATCTGCCACGGCACAATATTGGCATGGTGCTCCATCTGGGTGATGATGATGTTATCCCCCGCGCGCACCTGGGCGTTGCCCCAGCTGTTGGCGACAAGGTTAATCCCCTCGGTTGTGCCGCGCACAAATACCAGCTCTTCCGGCAGGCGTGCATTGAGGAAGGATGCAATTTGCGTGCGCACGTTTTCCATGCGCTGGGTCGCCTCGGCGCTCAGGGTATGAATACCGCGATGCACGGCGGCGTAGCCGTGGCGGTAGAACTCGGCTTCCGCATCCACCACCTGATTCGGCTTCTGCGCGCTGGCCGCGCTGTCGAGATAGGCCAGCGGCAGGCCGTTCACTTCACGGGTCAGAACCGGGAAATCGGCCCGCACTTTCTCTACGGGAAAACTCATGCTTCGCCTCCGGGCAGACGCTGACCAATGCGGGCCAGCACCTGCTGCTTCAATACGCCATCGTGCAGCGCTTCCGTAAGCTCCGCCGCAAAGGCGTAGATGATCATTTTCTGCGCCGCCTGCTGGTCGATGCCGCGCGAGCGCAGGTAGAACATCTGCTCGTCGTCGATCCGACCGACCGTCGCGCCGTGGCTGCATTTTACGTCGTCGGCGTAGATCTCCAGCTGCGGCTTGGTGTCCACTTCCGCCAGGCGCCCCAGCAGCAGATTGTTGTTGGTCATCTGCCCGTCGGTTTTGATGGCGTGCTGGGCCACGTTAATCAGGCCGTTAAACACCGCCCGCCCTTTATCGCTGACGATGGTTTTGTGCAGCTGGCGGCTGTTGCAGTAGCCTTTGTTGTGCTCAAGCCAGGTGCGCGTGTCGCACACTTCTGCCTTCACCGGCATCGCCAGGCTGTTGATGCGCAACGTAGTGTTTTCACCGTTAAGCTGCGTGCTGGTGTTGTGGCGCAGCACCGCGCCGCCGAGCAGGAAGCTGTGGCTGTACGCCGCGGCATCCTGGCCCAGCAGAAGATCGTTATGGGCAAAATGGTGGCTCTGCGGATTCTCAAACGCCAGCTTAATATGGTGAAGCTGCGCATTGGCGGCAACGTTCATCGTCAGCCGGGACCCGGTAAAATGGCGGGTCTCGTTGAGGCTGACGTAATGTTCGATTACCGTGGCCTCCGCCCCCTCCGCCAGCTCAAGGTGATGGCGATAGTGCGCGGTGTTGATCTCATCGCCCTCCACGCCCTGTGTGATGTGCATCAGCAGCAGCGGTTTTGCCGGACGCTGGTTACGCTTGACCTGAATATGCGTCACGCTGCGGGCCAGGCTCTCGGTCAGGTGGAGGAAAACTTCCGGCTGAACCGGGGCGCTCAGGCTCTGGCGGTCGTCGTTAATGACGATATCGAACCCGCTATCCCGGGCGTCATCACTCAGTTCTGGACGCCAGACGCCGTCGACAAAGACCAGACGCACCGCATCCACCGTCAGCGCCAGAGCGTCGCGCCGGGCCGGATCAATCTCCGCCAGACGCGTCACAAACTCGCCGTTCAGCAGGCCGTCGAGTGGGGTGTATTTCCAGTTCTCATGCTTCCGCGTCGGCAGGCCGAGGCGCAGCATCTGCTGCAGGTGCTGCTGCGCCTGCTCGGAGCGCGTATTACCCTGCTCCTCAAACAGCCGGTGCCACTGCTGGAGCGCATTACTGCTGTTCGGTAAGCCAGCCATAGCCCTGCTCCTCCAGTTGTTTAACCAGCGTAAAATCACCGGATTTCACAATACGTCCCTGGTAAAGCACGTGGACGTAGTCCGGCTTGATGTAGTCCAGAATGCGCTGGTAGTGGGTGACGATAATGAACGAGCGCTTGCCGTCGCGCAGGGAATTCACCCCGTCGGCGACAATCTTCAGGGCATCGATATCCAGACCGGAGTCGGTCTCATCCAGAATGCACAGCTCGGGCTCGAGCACCGCCATCTGCAGGATATCGTTACGCTTTTTCTCGCCGCCGGAAAAGCCGACGTTGACCGAGCGGGTCAGCAGGTCTTCTGGCATTTTCAGCAGTTTGATCTTCTCTTCCATGAGATCCTGGAAGTCGAAGCGATCCAGCGCCTCCTGGCCGCGATACTTGCGCACCGCATTCAGCGCCGTCTGGAGGAAAAACTGGTTGCTGACGCCCGGAATTTCCACCGGGTACTGGAAGGCCATAAAGATGCCCTCACCCGCGCGGTCTTCCGGCGACATCTCCAGAAGATCTTTGCCGTTAAATTCGACCGAGCCGCCTGTCACTTCGTAATCTTCACGTCCCGCCAGCGTCGCTGAAAGCGTACTTTTCCCGGAGCCGTTTGGCCCCATGATGGCGTGAACTTCACCCGGCTTGACGTCAAAATTGAGACCGCGCAGGATCGCTTTCTCTTCCACGCTGACCTGTAAATCTTTAATGCTTAACATGTGCTTTCCTTAACCGACGCTGTGTTCAAGACTAATGGCGAGGAGTTTTTGTGCTTCAACGGCGAATTCCAGCGGCAGTTCAGAGAACACGTCCTTACAGAAGCCGTTCACAATCATCGAAATGGCATCTTCTTCGCTGATGCCGCGCTGCAGGCAGTAGAAGAGCTGATCTTCCCCAATGCGTGACGTGGTCGCCTCGTGCTCCAGCTGAGCCGTGTTGTTGCGACACTCCACGTACGGGAAGGTATGCGCCCCGCAGTCGGCACCGATCAGCATTGAATCACACTGGGTGAAGTTACGCGCGTTGGTGGCCGTCGGCATGATTTTCACCAGCCCGCGATAGCTGTTCTGGCTATGCCCGGCGGAGATCCCCTTCGAGATAATCGTCGATTTGGTGTTTTTCCCAATGTGGATCATCTTGGTGCCGGTATCGGCCTGCTGGTGCCCGCTGGTCAGCGCCACCGAGTAAAACTCACCGATGGAATTATCCCCGCGCAGAATACAGCTCGGGTATTTCCAGGTAATAGCGGAGCCGGTTTCCGACTGCGTCCAGGACATTTTGCTGTTTTCGCCTTCGCACAGCGCACGCTTGGTGACGAAGTTCAGGATACCGCCGGTATTGCCGTCGCCGGGGAACCAGTTCTGCACCGTGGAGTATTTCACCTCGGCGTCTTTGTGAATGATGACCTCTACCACCGCCGCGTGCAGCTGGTAGCTGTCGCGCACCGGGGCGGAGCACCCTTCGATATAGCTGACGTAGCTGCCTTCGTCCGCTACCAGAATGGTGCGTTCAAACTGTCCGGTTTTTTCGGCGTTGATGCGGAAATAGGTGGAGAGCTCCATCGGGCAGCGCACGCCTTTCGGCACGTAGATAAAGGTGCCGTCAGAGGCTACCGCGGCGTTCAGCGCGGCGAAGAAGTTATCGTTGCTCGGTACCACGGTGCCGATGTACTTTTTCACCAGATCGGGATGGTCATGAATGGCTTCGCCAAAGGAGCAGAAAATGATCCCCTGCTCGGCCAGCTTTTCACGGTAAGTGGTCGCCACCGAGACGGAGTCGAAAATGGCGTCCACCGCCACCTCTCTCCCCTCGCGCACGGGCACGCCCAGCTGGTTAAACGCCTCTTCAACCTCTTTGCTCAGGAAGCTGTTCTCGGCACCGGTCTGCTGGACCGCGCCGGGCTGCGAGGCGCAGGTATCGTCACAGCTGCCGCAGGAGGGTGCGGAGTAGTAGCTGTAATCCTGATAGTTCAGCTTGTCGTAGTGGGCTTTCAGCCAGTGCGGCTCCTCCATCTCCAGCCAGGCGCGGAATGCGCTCAGGCGAAATTCGAGCATCCACTCGGGCTCGTTACGTTTAGCCGAAATGGCGCGCACCACATCTTCATTAATGCCTTTCGCCAGCTCGTCGGTCTGCAGCTGCGTGAAAAAACCCTCTTTATAGTTGAGGTGTCCGCCGCTCCAGGTGTTTACATCACTCGTTGCTTCAGTATTACGAGACATAGTACCGCCTATACCCCAAAGCTTTCGCCGCAGCCGCATTCGTTCTGGGCTTTCGGGTTATGAAATTTGAATAACTGGTTTAAACCTTCCCGCACGTAATCCACTTCGGTTCCATCGATAAACGGCATAGCCTGCAGCGCGACGTACAGCTTTGCGCCGTCGGTTTCAAACACCAGGTCATCTTTTTCCGGTGCGGTGACGGTATCCAGCACGTAGCCAAAGCCCGCGCAGCCGGTCTGCTTAACGCCTAAGCGCACGCCGAGAATGTCGGGATTTTTTGCCACCAGCTCGTGGATATGCGCCGCCGCCGCAGGCGTGAGCGTTAATCCTCGCCAGGCAAAATCGGCAGGATTGAAGGTTTCTGAATGCAGTTCCATAGGTCCACCTCATCTGATTAGCCATCAGGGCATAACACCATGTTAGTGATAACGATTATCACTTCAACCCTCTGTCAGCAGGGGCATTCGGCTAAACCGCCCTTTTTGTCTACTTTTATTAAGCATAGACCCTGTCTGAAGATGCGGGCGGGATGGATTTAATTGTTCAATACTTTGAAAATTAATGGATTATCTGTTGGAGAAAACAGCGAAGAGAGGAAAAGTAAAATATGTATCGGAAATGCCTATTTTTGAGATAGCTTTTGTTCTGGGAGTGTCTAAAACAATAAAAGGCCCTCAAGGCCTCTGATTATTATTGGTGAAATGAAACGCTAAAACCCTGCTCACGCCAGTGGTCGAGCTGTTCCTGCTGACGCGGTGTTAGCGTTTTTCCCGTCCAGACGAAGATTTTTTGCCCCGGGAAAAGTTCAGGACGCGGAGAATCAATCGGGTCCGCCAGCACGTCAATGTGCCAGCCTTGCTGCGCCAGCCGCGCGGCTTCAAGCCAAAGATGGGTACGGTCATCGCATTCCCAGCCGATAAGCAACGCATCTTTACCCGCTTTCTTGCGCGACTCCGCCAGGCTTAGAACCGCGAATTCAATCAGGACGCCGTCAAGCATGCTCGCCATGTGGCGTACAGTATTTTGATCCTGATTCATTCGCTGGCGGACGGGGGAAATGATGTTATCAATCAGCGCATCCATGGCGTGATCCCGGCGGAACTCACCGATTTTGGCGCGCAGCTTTGCCGGGCTGGCATAACGCAGAACGGTCATCATCTCTTCCTGGAACGAGACCCAGTTACCCTGAGTCAGGACTTCTTTATTTTCCAGCAAGGCTTTTACTTTTCCGACCGAAACGCCGCTTTTCATCAGGCGTTTGATCTCTTCAATACGCAGGATATCTTCATCGTCAAACTGACGATGACCTCCTTCGCTGCGCTGCGGCTTCAACAATCCATAACGTCGCTGCCAGGCACGCAGCGTAACGGGGTTGATACCGCATCGTTCGGCCACTTCGCCGATACTGTAATAGGCCATTAACTCCCTCACGCTCAGAACTTCCATACCTAACTACACCAACCTTATCAGATTGTACAAACCATTTGTATAACTAAGACCGCATTTTGCTCAGGTGAAAGGGGTCGTTCTCCCTTCACCTGTTAATACATTGTTGTCTAAAGTTTGCTTCTCGTACAGTTAAGTCTGCCGAATTTTGTACAGCTTTATCAAAAATCGAATTTTTTCTCCGGCCATGCAATCGCCGGAATTCCGCCATGCCGGGGGCTTGCAAACAGATGGCCCTGGAACTGGGAAATGCCCGCAGATTCCAGCCACATCCACTCTTCTGCCTTCTCCACGCCGACCGCGCAGAACTGAATTTCCAGCGAGGAACAGCATTTGATAATCGCCTGAATGATGGCCTGTCGAGGGCCACTTTTATGCACGTTCGCGACGAGATCGCGATTAATCTTAATTCTGTCGGGCTGGAATTGGGCCAGTAGCTGTAGTCCCGCAAAGCCGGCACCAAAGTGATCGATCGTCACGCTGATGCCTGCACTTTTTAGCTGTCTGACTGAATCCGTGAACTCGTCAAAACGGGAAATGGCTTCACTTTCGGTAAACTCCACCACAATTTGCTCAGGAACAAAACCGTTTGCTCCAATCGCGGTGAGCAGGAAATCAACGGCGTTAGGAATGTTAACCAGCGTCATAGGCAGCAGGTTGAGGGATAACGTCTGGTTCTGCAACCCGAGTGCGCTGGCCATTGAGAGTGCCACCTGCTTGCTGTGCAAATCAGAGGTATACACGTCGTCACGCGGCAGATTGGCGAAGTAGATCCCCGGAGCGCCGCCGTCAGGCGTGCGGAGAAGCGCCTCCCAGGAGACAACCTGCTGCATAAACGGATCGACTATCGGCTGGAAAGCAAAGCTGCAATCCGCTCCTTTCGCGACTACCTCGGGTTGCGCTGACAAGCGTGTTTCTTCGCGAACGAACTCCCAGGAATCCGCAGGCGGCAGTTCAAAATAGTTCGCTTTTTCCGTGGCCTCGACAAAGGTACGGAAAAACTGCAGCGGACGGTCATTGTAAGTCAGCTGATAGCGTGTTGTTCCCTTGTTCAGCACCTGTTGCAGCACCTCGTTCCTGTCGAACTGGCGCAAATCAAAAAGCTCCATCCCCACCTTGCCAAAACGCCGGACGGGGCCGTGATCGCGCATCAGCTCGACTACGTTATGGTGTCGCGGGTCGTTGCAGATCTCCTCATAAATAGCAGAAACATGCTCCACTGGCCCCTCAAGCAACTGAAAAAAATGTGTGCCGTTAAACAGCAAGATCCCCGTGACGTTGGCTTGCCGGTTTTTATTATTTGCAGCAGCGACCATAGCTTCCAGTGCTTTCACTGGAACGTCCTCGCAGATATGACTGCGGTAAATGATGGTTGTAAGCATGCGATTCCTGGGGGTTAAGGGTTTTGACCACAAAAACATGTGGAGAGACTTCTCTTATAGCACATTAATTGCCTCACAAATAATTTACATCTCAATCATTTACGCCCGTTAATGGCACTCTCACAAGTGTTGTACAACTTAACAGCGGCCGTGCGTTTTGTACAATATATTCTGTAGCATTACCGTTTCATGAACAACAAACAAGCAATTGAAAAATAGAGCATTTATAAAATATATCCTGATCTGTCTCTTATACACATCTGACGCTGCCGACGACGGA
>NZ_JAAQOK010000076.1:0-14315 GCF_011683705.1 Enterobacter sp. 725m/11
CTCCTATACCGAGAAAAAACGTATTCGTAAGGATTTTGGTAAACGTCCACAAGTTCTGGACATTCCATATCTCCTTTCTATCCAGCTTGACTCGTTCCAGAAGTTTATCGAGCAAGATCCTGAAGGGCAGTACGGTCTGGAAGCAGCCTTCCGTTCCGTGTTCCCGATTCAGAGCTACAGCGGTAACTCCGAGCTGCAGTACGTCAGCTACCGCCTTGGCGAACCGGTGTTTGACGTTCAGGAATGTCAGATCCGTGGCGTGACCTATTCCGCACCGCTGCGCGTAAAACTGCGTCTGGTGATCTACGAGCGCGAAGCGCCGGAAGGCACCGTAAAAGACATTAAAGAACAAGAAGTCTACATGGGTGAGATTCCACTCATGACGGACAACGGTACTTTCGTTATCAACGGTACTGAGCGTGTTATCGTTTCCCAGCTGCATCGTAGCCCGGGCGTCTTCTTCGACAGCGATAAAGGTAAAACACACTCTTCCGGTAAAGTACTGTATAACGCACGCATCATTCCTTACCGTGGTTCATGGCTGGACTTCGAGTTCGATCCAAAAGACAACCTGTTTGTCCGTATCGACCGTCGTCGTAAACTGCCTGCAACCATCATTCTGCGTGCACTGAACTATACCACTGAGCAGATCCTGGACCTGTTCTTTGAGAAAGTGATCTTTGAAATCCGCGACAACAAGCTGCAGATGGAGCTGGTGCCGGAACGTCTGCGTGGTGAGACCGCGTCGTTCGACATCGAAGCCGACGGCAAAGTGTATGTGGAAAAAGGTCGCCGTATCACCGCGCGCCACATCCGCCAGCTGGAAAAAGATGATATCAAACACATCGAAGTTCCGGTTGAATACATTGCAGGAAAAGTAGCCGCGAAAGATTACGTTGATGAATCAACTGGCGAGCTGATCTGCCCGGCGAACATGGAGCTGAGCCTGGATCTGCTGGCTAAGCTGAGCCAGTCTGGCCACAAACGTATCGAAACGCTGTTCACCAACGATCTGGACCACGGTCCGTACATCTCTGAGACTGTACGCGTCGACCCAACCAACGATCGTCTGAGCGCGCTGGTAGAAATCTACCGCATGATGCGCCCTGGTGAGCCACCAACTCGCGAAGCGGCTGAAAGCCTGTTCGAGAACCTGTTCTTCTCCGAAGACCGCTACGATCTGTCCGCGGTAGGTCGTATGAAGTTCAACCGTTCTCTGCTGCGCGACGAGATCGAAGGTTCCGGTATCCTGAGCAAAGACGACATCATCGAAGTGATGAAGAAGCTCATCGATATCCGTAACGGTAAAGGCGAAGTGGACGATATCGACCACCTCGGCAACCGTCGTATCCGTTCCGTAGGCGAAATGGCGGAAAACCAGTTCCGCGTTGGCCTGGTACGTGTAGAGCGTGCGGTGAAAGAGCGTCTGTCTCTGGGCGATCTGGATACCCTGATGCCTCAGGATATGATCAACGCCAAGCCGATTTCTGCAGCAGTGAAAGAGTTCTTTGGTTCCAGCCAGCTGTCCCAGTTCATGGACCAGAACAACCCGCTGTCTGAGATCACGCACAAACGTCGTATCTCTGCACTCGGCCCAGGCGGTCTGACCCGTGAACGTGCAGGCTTTGAAGTTCGAGACGTACACCCGACTCACTACGGTCGCGTATGTCCAATCGAAACGCCTGAAGGTCCAAACATCGGTCTGATCAACTCCCTGTCCGTGTACGCACAGACGAACGAATACGGTTTCCTTGAGACCCCGTATCGTAAAGTGACCGACGGTGTGGTTACCGACGAAATTCATTACCTGTCTGCTATCGAAGAAGGCAACTACGTTATCGCTCAGGCGAACTCCAACCTGGATGACGAAGGCCACTTTGTAGAAGATCTGGTTACCTGCCGTAGCAAAGGCGAATCCAGCTTGTTCAGCCGCGACCAGGTTGACTACATGGACGTATCCACCCAGCAGGTGGTATCCGTCGGTGCGTCCCTGATCCCGTTCCTGGAACACGATGACGCCAACCGTGCATTGATGGGTGCGAACATGCAACGTCAGGCCGTTCCAACTCTGCGTGCTGATAAGCCGCTGGTTGGTACCGGTATGGAACGTGCTGTGGCCGTTGACTCCGGTGTTACTGCAGTTGCTAAGCGTGGCGGTACCGTTCAGTACGTTGACGCATCCCGTATCGTTATCAAAGTTAACGAAGACGAGATGTATCCGGGCGAAGCGGGTATCGACATCTACAACCTGACCAAATACACCCGTTCTAACCAGAACACCTGTATCAACCAGATGCCTTGCGTATCTCTGGGTGAGCCAGTTGAGCGCGGCGACGTGCTGGCAGACGGTCCGTCCACCGACCTCGGTGAACTGGCGCTCGGTCAGAACATGCGCGTAGCGTTCATGCCGTGGAACGGTTACAACTTCGAAGACTCCATCCTCGTCTCCGAGCGTGTGGTTCAGGAAGATCGTTTCACCACCATCCACATTCAGGAACTGGCCTGTGTGTCCCGTGACACCAAGCTGGGGCCAGAAGAGATCACTGCCGACATCCCTAACGTGGGTGAAGCTGCGCTCTCCAAGCTGGATGAATCCGGTATTGTTTACATCGGTGCGGAAGTGACCGGCGGCGATATACTGGTAGGTAAGGTGACGCCGAAAGGTGAAACCCAGCTGACCCCAGAAGAGAAACTGCTGCGTGCTATCTTCGGTGAGAAAGCGTCTGACGTTAAAGACTCTTCTCTGCGCGTACCAAACGGTGTTTCCGGTACGGTTATCGACGTTCAGGTCTTCACTCGTGATGGCGTTGAGAAAGATAAGCGTGCGCTGGAAATCGAAGAGATGCAGCTCAAACAGGCTAAGAAAGACCTGTCTGAAGAACTGCAGATCCTCGAAGCAGGTCTGTTCAGCCGTATCTATGCGGTACTGGTTGCCGGTGGCGTTGAAGCTGAGAAGCTCGACAAACTGCCACGCGATCGCTGGCTGGAACTCGGCCTGACCGACGAAGAGAAACAAAATCAGCTGGAACAGCTGGCTGAGCAGTATGACGAACTGAAACACGAGTTCGAGAAAAAACTCGAAGCGAAACGCCGCAAAATCACTCAGGGCGACGATCTGGCACCAGGCGTGCTGAAGATTGTTAAGGTGTATCTGGCTGTTAAACGTCAGATCCAGCCTGGTGATAAGATGGCAGGTCGTCACGGTAACAAGGGTGTTATCTCTAAGATCAACCCGATCGAAGATATGCCGCACGATGCTAACGGTACGCCGGTAGATATCGTACTGAACCCACTGGGCGTACCGTCTCGTATGAACATTGGTCAGATCCTGGAAACTCACCTGGGTATGGCTGCGAAAGGTATTGGCGACAAGATTAACGCCATGCTGAAACAGCAGCAGGAAGTCGCGAAACTGCGCGAATTCATCCAGCGTGCCTACGATCTGGGTACCGACGTGCGTCAGAAAGTCGACCTGAACACCTTCAGCGATGAAGAAGTGCTGCGTCTGGCAGAGAACCTGCGCAAAGGTATGCCAATTGCAACGCCGGTATTCGACGGTGCAAAAGAAGCTGAAATTAAAGAGCTGCTGCAACTGGGTGGTCTGCCAACGTCTGGTCAGATTACGCTGTTTGACGGCCGTACCGGTGAACAGTTTGAGCGTCCAGTAACCGTAGGTTACATGTACATGCTGAAACTGAACCACCTGGTCGACGACAAGATGCACGCTCGTTCTACCGGTTCTTACAGCCTGGTTACTCAGCAGCCGCTGGGTGGTAAGGCACAGTTCGGTGGTCAGCGCTTCGGGGAGATGGAAGTGTGGGCGCTGGAAGCATACGGCGCGGCATACACCCTGCAGGAAATGCTCACCGTTAAGTCTGATGACGTGAACGGTCGTACCAAGATGTATAAAAACATCGTGGACGGCAACCATCAGATGGAACCAGGCATGCCAGAATCCTTCAACGTACTGTTGAAAGAGATTCGTTCGCTGGGTATCAACATCGAACTGGAAGACGAGTAATTCTCGCTCAAACAGGTCACTGGTGCCGGGTTAACCCCCGGCACCGGATTGTGCTAACTCCGACGGGAGCAAATCCGTGAAAGATTTATTAAAGTTTCTGAAAGCGCAGACTAAAACCGAAGAGTTTGATGCGATCAAAATTGCTCTGGCTTCGCCAGACATGATCCGTTCATGGTCTTTCGGTGAAGTTAAAAAGCCGGAAACCATCAACTACCGTACGTTCAAACCTGAGCGTGACGGCCTTTTCTGTGCGCGTATTTTCGGGCCAGTAAAAGACTACGAGTGCCTGTGCGGTAAGTACAAGCGCCTGAAACACCGCGGTGTGATCTGTGAGAAGTGCGGCGTTGAAGTGACCCAGACTAAAGTACGCCGTGAGCGTATGGGCCACATCGAGCTGGCGTCTCCAACTGCTCACATCTGGTTCCTGAAATCTCTGCCGTCCCGTATCGGTCTGCTGCTGGATATGCCGCTGCGCGATATCGAACGTGTACTGTACTTCGAATCTTATGTAGTTATCGAAGGCGGGATGACGAACCTGGAACGTCACCAGATCCTGACTGAAGAGCAGTATCTGGACGCGCTGGAAGAGTTCGGTGACGAATTCGACGCGAAGATGGGTGCGGAAGCTATTCAGGCCCTGCTGAAGAGCATGGATCTGGAGCAGGAGTGCGAGCAGCTGCGTGAAGAGCTGAACGAAACCAACTCCGAAACCAAGCGTAAAAAGCTGACCAAGCGTATCAAACTGCTGGAAGCGTTCGTTCAGTCTGGTAACAAACCAGAGTGGATGATCCTGACCGTTCTGCCGGTTCTGCCGCCAGATCTGCGTCCGCTGGTTCCGCTGGATGGTGGTCGTTTCGCAACGTCCGATCTGAACGATCTGTATCGTCGCGTTATCAACCGTAACAACCGTCTGAAACGTCTGCTGGATCTGGCTGCGCCGGACATCATCGTACGCAACGAAAAACGTATGCTGCAGGAAGCGGTAGATGCCCTGCTGGATAACGGTCGTCGCGGTCGTGCGATCACCGGTTCTAACAAGCGTCCTCTGAAATCTTTGGCCGACATGATCAAAGGTAAGCAGGGTCGTTTCCGTCAGAACCTGCTCGGTAAGCGTGTTGACTACTCCGGTCGTTCTGTAATCACCGTAGGTCCATACCTGCGTCTGCATCAGTGCGGTCTGCCGAAGAAAATGGCACTGGAGCTGTTCAAACCGTTCATCTACGGCAAGCTGGAGCTGCGTGGCCTGGCCACCACCATCAAAGCCGCTAAGAAAATGGTTGAGCGTGAAGAAGCTGTCGTTTGGGATATCCTGGACGAAGTGATCCGCGAACACCCGGTACTGCTGAACCGTGCACCAACCCTGCACCGTCTGGGTATCCAGGCATTTGAGCCAGTTCTGATCGAAGGTAAAGCTATCCAGCTGCACCCGCTGGTTTGTGCGGCCTATAACGCCGACTTCGATGGTGACCAGATGGCTGTTCACGTACCGCTGACGCTGGAAGCCCAGCTCGAAGCGCGTGCGCTGATGATGTCTACCAACAACATCCTGTCTCCAGCGAACGGTGAACCAATTATCGTTCCTTCTCAGGACGTTGTATTGGGTCTGTACTACATGACCCGTGACTGTGTTAACGCCAAAGGCGAAGGCATGGTGCTGACTGGCCCGAAAGAAGCTGAGCGTATTTATCGCGCTGGCCTGGCCTCTCTGCATGCGCGCGTTAAAGTGCGTATCACCGAATACGAAAAAGATGCAAACGGCGAATTCGTTGCGAAGACCAGCCTGAAAGACACGACCATTGGCCGTGCCATTCTGTGGATGATCGTACCGAAAGGTCTGCCTTTCTCCATCGTCAACCAGGCGCTGGGCAAGAAAGCGATCTCCAAAATGCTGAACACCTGTTACCGCATTCTGGGTCTGAAGCCGACCGTTATCTTCGCTGACCAGACAATGTATACCGGCTTTGCTTATGCAGCGCGTTCAGGTGCATCTGTTGGTATCGATGACATGGTCATCCCAGAGAAGAAACACGAGATCATCTCTGAAGCGGAAGCTGAAGTTGCTGAGATCCAGGAGCAGTTCCAGTCTGGTCTGGTAACCGCGGGCGAACGCTACAACAAAGTTATCGATATCTGGGCAGCGGCGAACGATCGTGTATCCAAAGCGATGATGGATAACCTGCAAACCGAAACCGTGATTAACCGTGACGGCGTCGAAGAGCAGCAGGTTTCCTTCAACAGCATCTACATGATGGCCGACTCCGGTGCGCGTGGTTCTGCAGCACAGATTCGTCAGCTGGCAGGTATGCGTGGTCTGATGGCGAAGCCAGATGGCTCCATCATCGAAACGCCAATCACCGCGAACTTCCGTGAAGGTCTGAACGTACTCCAGTACTTCATCTCCACGCACGGTGCGCGTAAAGGTCTGGCGGATACCGCACTGAAGACAGCGAACTCCGGTTATCTGACGCGTCGTCTGGTTGACGTTGCGCAGGATCTGGTTGTGACCGAAGACGATTGTGGCACCCTCGAAGGTATCACCATGACCCCGGTTATCGAGGGTGGTGATGTTAAAGAGCCGCTGCGCGATCGCGTACTGGGTCGTGTGACCGCGGAAGACATTCTGAAGCCGGGCACCGCAGACATTCTGGTTCCACGCAATACGCTGCTGCACGAACAGTGGTGTGACCTGCTGGAAGCGAACTCTGTTGACTCTGTGAAAGTGCGTTCCGTTGTATCCTGTGACACCGACTTTGGTGTGTGTGCGCACTGCTACGGTCGTGACCTGGCGCGTGGCCACATCATCAACAAAGGTGAAGCCATCGGCGTTATCGCGGCACAGTCCATCGGTGAGCCGGGTACACAGCTGACGATGCGTACGTTCCACATCGGTGGTGCGGCATCTCGTGCGGCTGCTGAATCCAGCATTCAGGTGAAAAACAAAGGTAGCATCAAGCTCAGCAACGCGAAGTCTGTTGTTAACTCCGCAGGCAAGCTGGTTGTGACCTCTCGTAACACCGAGCTGAAGCTGATCGACGAATTCGGTCGTACCAAAGAGAGCTATAAAGTGCCTTACGGTGCGGTTATGGCGAAAGGTGATGGCGAGCAGGTTGCCGGCGGTGAAACCGTTGCAAACTGGGATCCACACACCATGCCGGTAATCACCGAAGTAAGTGGTTTCATCCGCTTTACTGACATGATCGACGGCCAGACCATTACTCGTCAGACCGACGAGCTGACCGGTCTGTCTTCTCTGGTGGTTCTGGATTCTGCTGAACGTACTACCGGCGGTAAAGATCTGCGTCCTGCACTGAAAATCGTTGATGCTCAGGGTAACGACGTTCTGATCCCGGGTACCGATATGCCTGCGCAGTACTTCCTGCCAGGTAAAGCGATTGTACAGCTGGAAGATGGCGTACAGATCAGCTCTGGTGACACCCTGGCGCGTATTCCTCAGGAATCCGGCGGTACCAAGGACATCACCGGTGGTCTGCCACGCGTTGCGGACCTGTTCGAAGCACGTCGTCCGAAAGAGCCTGCAATCCTGGCTGAAATCAGCGGGATCATCTCCTTCGGTAAAGAGACTAAAGGTAAGCGCCGTCTGGTTATCACCCCAGTAGATGGCAGCGAGCCGTACGAAGAGATGATTCCTAAGTGGCGTCAGCTCAACGTGTTCGAAGGCGAACGTGTAGAACGTGGTGACGTGGTTTCCGACGGTCCAGAAGCGCCGCACGACATCCTGCGTCTGCGTGGTGTGCATGCTGTTACTCGTTACATCGTTAACGAAGTACAGGACGTATACCGCCTGCAGGGCGTTAAGATTAACGATAAGCACATCGAAGTTATCGTTCGTCAGATGCTGCGTAAAGCAACCATCGAAAACGCGGGCAGCTCCGACTTCCTGGAAGGCGAGCAGGTTGAATACTCACGCGTTAAGATCGCTAACCGCGATCTGGAAGCGAACGGCAAAATCGGTGCGACCTTCGCACGCGATCTGCTGGGTATCACCAAAGCGTCTCTGGCAACCGAGTCCTTCATCTCCGCAGCATCGTTCCAGGAAACGACTCGTGTCCTGACCGAAGCCGCTGTTGCAGGTAAACGTGATGAACTGCGCGGTCTGAAAGAGAACGTCATCGTGGGTCGTCTGATCCCTGCCGGTACCGGTTATGCGTACCATCAGGATCGTATGCGTCGTCGCGCAGCGGGCGAACTGCCAGCTGCACCGCAGGTTACTGCTGAAGATGCATCCGCGAGCCTGGCAGAACTGCTGAACGCAGGTCTGGGCGGTTCCGACAACGAGTAATCGTTGATGCCGTAAATAAAAAACCCGCCTCGGCGGGTTTTTTTATATCTGCATTTCTTCAATTCACTAACGGGATGCGTCGATAAAGCTCAATCATATCGCCCGCCAGATCCTGAATAACCATCGCGTTCATCAGGTGGTCCTGAGAATGAACGGTGATCAAGTTAACAGGCAGTTTCCCGGTCCCTTCGTCAAGTCCAATAAGCTGCGTCTGGATCGTATGCGCGTGCTTCACATATTCGCGGGATTCTTCCATCGCTTTTTCAGCTTCGTCAAACTCACCTTTACGCGCCATCTGCAGAGCCGTCAGGGCCGCACTGCGGGCCGCACCGGCGTTGACCAGCAGTTCCATGATTGTGGTTTCTAAGTCTTCCATTATGACTCCAGCAGTTTAAGCGCTTTTTCCAGTACGGCATCGCCTTTCATCATGCCGTAATCCATCATGTCGATCACCGCGACCTTTTTGCCCAGAGGGTCGGCCTGGGCCTGCAGTTTAGCCTGCTCGTATTTGACCTGTGGCCCCAGCAATACGATGTCGGCCGTCGCGATATTGTCTTTAAACTCCGCAACCGGAACGGCTTTAATGGTGACTTCAACCCCTTTTTTCTGCGCGGCATCTTTCATACGTTGAACCAGCATGCTGGTTGACATTCCCGCTGCACAGCATAAAACGATGTTCTTCATAATCAGCCTCGATCTACATGTGTTTATTGATAATTATCCTGCGCAGAGAGCTTCAACAACCGCTTTACCGCGATTGTGTGTCAGGCATCACAAAGAAAGGGGCATTTTTCTGAAACCGGTTACAATTCTTCGAGTAAGAGAGAAAGTCAGCCGACGGCAGTGCGAACAATACGGTTTTTTCCCTGCTTTTTAGCACTGTAGAGCGCGTTATCAACGCTACCTACAAATTGTTCCAGCGGTTCGAAATGCCATTCACCCAGACCCGCGCTGAACGTGACGTGCAGATTTTCTTCCCGCCATGCGCGTCTTTCAACGGCGGTGCGCCATGCGTCAAGCAATGAAAATGCGGCAGCGATCTGCTCGGCCTGGAAAATTACCGCGAACTCTTCACCACCGTAGCGATAGACCGAGACGTGGTGGGGCTGCATTATCTGGATCCCCTCGCGCGCCACGTTACGCAGGACAATGTCGCCGCTCAGGTGTCCCCACGTGTCGTTAATTGACTTGAAGTTATCAATATCAACCAGCGCCATCGCGAAAGGCTGGTGGGCATTTAATAATTCCTCCACATCGTTATCGAACGCACGGCGGTTTTTGCAGCCGGTCAGCGCATCGTGAGTGGCCTGACGAACATACGCCATCTCACGCTCTTTATTGGACTGAATGGTGCGGCTCAGCATCGCTTCCAGACGCGGCGCCTGGCTCACATCGCCCGTTTTGATCGCATTGATAATGGTCATCAACACGGTACGCGAGGCATGACGCAGATAGAGACCGAAGAGAATGATAATGATGGCCGCCAGCGCGAAACCCCAGCCTACGATTGTCGTTTCGTGTCGGGTGATATCGGTAAGCGTTGCGCCAGAGACCCTGTAAATGACAAACCAGTCTGGATTGGTAAATGAGTAGTAGTAATACCAGGCGTCGGTTTTCTTATCGTAAAGGTGGCCTTCGCCGCTGGTCATTTTATCCATCAGCGCTTCGCTGACGTACTGTTTGAAAAGCACGCCCGTATCAGGGTGCAGCACGACGGCGCCATCGCGTTCGACGACAAAGAATTCCCCCTGAACAGGGGCGACCATCTGACGCAGGGTGTAGCCCATTGACGTTAAGTCGAGATGAAACGCAATCGTACCTTTAAGTCGACCTTCTGGTGAAATCAACGGTTTATAGAGTGTGACCGTCGGATGACCGTTGAAGTAGTCCATATAGGGACGGGTATAGTGGCTGAATATACTGGCTTCAGCATGGGCGACAAACCACGGACGCGTCCGGGGATCGAAGGTTTTACTCTTTTCCGTCTGGAGCACTTCCGGGGCGCGCAGATAATGTCCCTGCGTGTCTGCCAGCGAGATGGATGACACGGTCGGCATCAGGTTTTGCAAATGCATCATCATCTGCAGCCCTTGCGTCGGGTTGACGTTGAGGGTCTGGTTTAGCCTGTCATCGCGTGCAAAATACATCGCGGAGCGGCCCAGGATATAGTCGTTTTCACGCAGGATTGACTCGGTGTAGTTCACCGCAAGGTTATGGGTGAAATTGCCATTAATCTTATGATAGTCCTCAAGGAAATCCTTTCGTTGTGAAAGAGTTACCACGACCGCGATCAGCGCAAAACTGCACAAAATCCCCGCGAAGCTGAGCATAATGGGTCGGGTGAAAGAGAGCTTTTTGCTGTGAAGTGCCATGAGTTGTACATCGATCCTGATGGTGAATATTTTTCGTCTGCCGATATCCTCTCAGCATAGTCGCTGTCCTGCGGTTAGCGGTGAATTATACGGAACACGATTTCAGGCGAGATGATTTATCTTAAGAATCACTAAGAAATTCCTTATCTATACTTTTGCGCCCCTCTTATGCACGGAATCGGAGGCAGGGCGAAACGAGGAAGAAGCTTTTCGCCCTGGTCAGCATCCGTTGCTGACCTGATGACAATAAAAAACCGGACGATCGCTGACAATCATCCGGTTTTACCTTTCCGTAACGCCTCGATAATTTTCTACCGTGTTGCAGTGCGTTACATCGTCATTGCGAGGCTCTTCCCAGCCAGCTGTCCCAGTCTTTCCAGACAGGCTGTAAACCCTGTGCCGTCAGGGCGGCGGCAACAGCTTCCGGACGCCGTCCGTCATGCGGTGCAAACTGCTCCAGCTCCGGATGATCGTCTGCATACCCGCCAGGCTGCGTTTTGGAAAATGCGCTGACGTTGTTAATCGCCAGCGGGATGACGCGATCGCGAAACGCCGGTGATTCACGCGTTGAGAGCGATAACTCCACTTCCGGGGCGAGCAGGCGAAACGCGCAGATGGTCTGCACCAACTGGCGTTCATCCATCAGCGAAGCCGGTTCAATGCCGCCTGCGCAGGGGCGCAGGCGTGGGAAGGAGATGGAGTATCGGGTCTGCCAGTAGTGCTGTTGCAGCCACAGCAGATGTTCTGCCACCATGTAGCAATCTACCCGCCAGCTATCGGAAAGCCCAATTAGCGCACCCAACCCGATTTTGTCGATCCCGGCGCGGCCCAGCCTGTCTGGCGTTTCCAGCCGGAAGAAAAAATCCTGCTTCTTCCCTTTCAGGTGATGCCGCGCGTACGTCGCCTCGTGGTAGGTTTCCTGATAGACCATAACGCCGTCCAGCCCGAGCGTTTTTAACTCCGCATACTCGTCCTGCGACAGGGGCTGAACCTCCATCTGCAACGACGCAAACTCCCGACGTATCGCAGGCAGATGCTGGCGGAAATAGTCCATTCCCACTTTCCCCTGATGCTCGCCCGTGACCAGCAGAAGATGTTCGAACCCCATTTCACGAATAGCAGCACACTCGCGTGCGATCTCCTCTTCATCGAGCGTTTTCCGCTTGATGCGGTTGCTCATGGAAAAACCACAGTAGGTACAGTCGTTGGCGCACAGGTTCGAAAGATAGAGCGGGACGTAGAAGCTCACCGTGTTGCCAAACCGCTGCCGGGTGAGGCGCTGAGCGCGCTGCGCCATCGGTTCAAGGTAGGCGCTGGCCGCCGGGGAGAGCAGGGCCATTAAATCCTCCCGGTTCAGATGACGGGCATTCAGCGCGCGCTCCACGTCAGCCGCCGTTTTGCTGTTGATGCGCAGGGCAATATCGTCCCAGTTAAGCTCGCGCCAGCGCTCGGTAAACGTGCTCATGAGAGCGCCTCCAGAAAACCGGTCAGCGGGCTGGTGGCCTGTGCCTGAAAACTGCGCGAGCCGGGGCCGGACTCTCTGGCCAGCACGCCAGCCTCCACGGCGAGACGAAACGCACGCGCCATCCTGGCCGGGTCGTCGGCCACCGCAATGGCGGTATTCACCAGCACCGCGTCGGCACCCATTTCCAGCGCCTGCGCGGCATGGCTGGGCACGCCGATCCCCGCATCCACCACCACCGGCACGGTCGCCTGCTCGATGATGATCTCCAGCATCGCGCGGGTTTCCAGCCCCTGATTGGAGCCAATGGGCGCGCCCAGCGGCATGACGGCGGCGCAGCCGACCTCTTCCAGACGCTTACACAGCACGGGATCCGCGCCACAGTAAGGCAGGACGGTAAACCCCTGCTGCACCAGCTTTTCTGCGGCTTTCAGGGTCTCGATCGGGTCGGGCAGCAGCCAGCGGGCATCCGGGTGAATTTCCAGCTTCAGCCAGCGGGTGCCGAGCGCTTCCCGCGCCAGCTGTGCGGCGAAAATCGCCTCCTCGGCCGTTTTCGCTCCGGAAGTGTTTGGTAAGAGCGTCACGCCTGCCTCCAGTAGCGGCGCAAGTATGGCATCGTTGTGCTGGCGCAGATCCACGCGCTTCATCGCCAGCGTCACCAGCTGGCTGCCACTTTCACGAATAGCATCCACCATCAGCTGCGGCGAGGCGAATTTGCCGGTTCCGGTAAACAGATGTGAATTAAAGACTTTATCAGCAATACGTAACATCTCAGCCCCCTGCGATAACCTGAAACAGCAGGATCTGGTCGCCTTCATTGACCTGCTGAAGTTCCCACTGCTCGCGCGGCAGGATCTGTTGATTGAGCGCCAGCGCCGTTCCCGGCTTGAGCTGGCGCAATTTGTCGAGCAGGGCGGCAACGGTGAGATCGTCGTCGCACGTCATCGGCTCATCGTTAAACAGAATGCGCATCGTGGCCTCCGCATACCGGGCAGTGGCTGGCGCGGTGTAGTGCCAGATGGCGCCAGCCGCTGGAGCGGGCGTCGAACAGCCGGAGCGTGTTGCGTTCCGTCTCCATGCCGCTGAGCAGCTTGATAGCCTCCAGTGCCTGAAGGGTACCCATCACGCCCACCACCGGGCCAAGAATGCCTGCCGTGCGGCAGTTACGCTCCGGTTCAGCCTCGTCCGGCCACAGGCAGCGGTAACAGCCCTGCGCCCACGGCGGCGTAAGCACCATTATCTGCCCGCCGAACCCCACCGCGCTGGCGGTGATAAGCGGCGTGTTCTGTGCAACACAGGCCGCGTTGATGGCCTGGCGCGTCGCCATGTTGTCCGTGCAGTCCAGCACCGCGTCGGCAAGGGCAACTTCACGTTGCAGCTCGTCTCCGCTAAGCCGCGTCTGGAGCGCAATCAGTTCGATATCCGGATTAAGCTGGTTAAGCCGCTGCCGGGTGATCTGCGCTTTAGGCTGGTTAACATCTTCAGTCGTGAAGAGGATTTGCCGTTGCAGGTTGCTGAGGTGCACCTCGTCGTCATCGGCCAGCACCAGCGTGCCCACGCCCGCACCGGCCAGATACAGCGCGGCGGGCGCGCCTAATCCGCCCAGGCCGACAATCAGTACCCGGCTGGCAAGCAGCTTTTGCTGCCCGTCAATGGCGATATCCTCCAGCAGGATCTGGCGGCTGTAGCGCATAAAATCGCGGTCATTCATCGCCTGCTCCTGCCAGCTGTAAAAGCTGCGCGGTGGCGGACCGCCAGTCTGCCGCCTGGGTGATAGCGCTGACGACGGCGAGACTGCCGACGCCGGTCTCCAGCACCGCCGGGGCGCGTTCAAGGCTGATTCCACCGATGGCGACGGTCGGGTAATCGGCAAGGCGCTTAACGTGGCTCGCCAGCTGCGTCAGACCCTGCGGGGCAGAAGGCATCTGCTTGGTTTGCGTCGGAAAAACGTGACCGAGGGCGATGTAGGAGGGGCGTGCCGCCAGCGCCACGTCGATTTCCATATCATCGTGTGTTGAAACGCCAAGGCGCAGGCCAGCCTGGCGAATGGCGTTCAGATCGGTGGTTTCCAGATCCTCCTGGCCCAAATGCACGCCGTACGCCCGGTGCTTAACGGCCAGCCGCCAGTAGTCGTTGATAAACAGGCGAGCAGTGTAGCGA
>NZ_JAAQOK010000077.1:0-13969 GCF_011683705.1 Enterobacter sp. 725m/11
GCTCCCGGTGGGAGAGGGCCGGGGTGAGGGCACCAGCCCGCACGGTTCAAATCAGGCGGTTTTTCGCATCCGCAATTGCCTGCGCCACCTGCTTCGGCGACACGCCGCCTTTCGCCGCACGTTTATCCAGGCAGGACTGCAGCGCCAGAATCGGGTACACATCCTCCCCGATCGCCGCGCTGAATTTTTGCAGGTCGGCAAGCGCCAGCTCTTCAAGGGCTTTACCCTGACGAATCGCTTCCACTACCGCTTCGCCCACAATATGGTGCGCTTCACGGAACGGTACGCCCTTCGCGACAAGGTAGTCCGCCAGTTCGGTAGAGTTGGCATAGCCCTGCTGCGCCGCTTCCTGGCAGCGCGGACGTTTCACCTGAATGCCGTCCAGCACCAGCGCGCCCATGTGCAGACAGTCCAGCCAGGTGTCGAGCGCGTCGAACAGCCCTTCCTTGTCTTCCTGCATATCTTTGTTATACGCCAGCGGCAGCCCTTTCAGGGTCATCATCATGCCGGTCAGCGCGCCCTGCACGCGACCGCACTTGCCGCGGATCAGTTCCAGCGCGTCCGGGTTTTTCTTCTGCGGCATCAGGGATGAGCCTGAGGTCACGCGGTCAGACAGCTCAACGAAGCCCGCTTCACCGGAGTTAAAGAAGATCAGGTCTTCGGCAAAGCGCGAAAGATGCACCATCCCGATAGAGGCATTGGAGAGCAGCTCCAGCACGTGGTCACGGTCAGAGACGCTGTCCAGGCTGTTGCGGGTGGCGGAGGCAAAGCCCAGCCATCCTGCCAGCTGCTCGCGGTCGATTTCATACGCCGTACCGGCCAGCGCGCCGCTGCCCAGCGGGCTGACGTCCAGACGCTTCAGGGTATCCTGCAGACGGCTTTCGTCACGCGCCAGCATCTCAACGTAGGCCAGACACCAGTGCGCAAAGGTCACCGGCTGCGCGCGCTGCAGGTGGGTATAACCCGGCATCACCGCGTCCTGATTGTTCTGCGCGGTCTCTACCAGCGCACTTTGAAGCTGACGGTTGGCTGCCAGCAGTTCGCCAACGGTCTCTTTACACCACAGCTTCAGGTCGGTGGCGACCTGGTCGTTACGGCTACGGCCGGTGTGCAGCTTTTTACCCAGCTGGCCGACTTTGTCGATCAGCTTGCCTTCCACCCAGCTGTGAATATCTTCGGCATCGCTCTGCAGGATTTGCTGCGGATCCAGACGCACCTCTTCCAGCAGGTTATTCAGCGCCTCTTCCAGCTGCTGCTGTTCGTCTGCGGTCAGTACGCCAACGGTCACCAGCGCTTTGGACCAGGCCACAGAGCCGACAATATCCTGTTCGGCCAGGCGGTAGTCGAAGCGCAAAGAGTCGTTGAACTGTTTGAACCGCTGATCCGCTGCCTGTGTAAAACGCCCACCCCAAAGTGCCATAACATCGTTCCTTTATTCGTTAGTTCCGCCGGGTGGCGCTTCGCTTACCCGGCCTACGGTCATTCACTAAAAACTTACGCTAAAATACGCGTGCCAATCGGCGTGCCGTTAAACAGCGCCGGGAGCTGCTCCGCGTGACGCCAGGAGGCGATATCCACCGGGCGGCCCAGCGTGCGCGCCGCATCCAGCGCGGCGTTCACTTTGACGATCATGCCGTCGGTAATAATGCCCTGAGCGATCAGCTGCTCGGCTTTGGCGGCGGTCATTTCCGCTATGCGCTGGCCTTTACCGTCAAGAATGCCGCTCACGTCGGAGAGCAGGATCAGGTCTGCGCCCAGCGTGGCCGCCAGCGCGGTTGCCGCCTGGTCCGCGTTAACGTTCATCAGCTCGCCCTCTTCGGTCACGCCGATAGAGCTCACCACCGGCAGGAAACCGCCTTCCAGCAGGGTGTTAATCAGCTTAGGCGAACCTGGCTGCGCCAGTCCAACATGGCCGAGCTCTTCGTCGAGCTGGGTCACTTTTACGCTGTCACCGTCGCCCAGGTAGAGGCCAACGGACGCAATATGGTGTTTCTTCGCCCATGCCAGCAGCGTTTTGTTCGCCGTGCCCGCCAGCGCGCCGGTAATGATGTCAATCTGGTCAGCAGGCGTGACGCGCAGGCCATTTTTCTTTTTCACCGGCAGATTCAGCGCTTTCATCAGCTCATCCACCACGCAGCCGCCGCCGTGCACAATCACCAGCGGACGCTGGTGCGATTCGCGATAGTTCACCAGCGCGGTAAACAGGCGCTCCAGCGCTTCTTCGCTGTCCAGCAGCACACCACCGAGTTTGATAATTAATGGGTTCATCATCACACCTTAAATAAGAGCCTGCGTTTCAGGGAAGCCGAAACGAATATTTGCACACTGCATTGCCTGTGCGGCAGCGCCTTTGAGTAAGTTATCTTCTGCGGCGACCACAATCAGATGCTCGCCCTGTACGGCAAAGCCGATATCGCAGAACGGCAGGCCAACCACGTTTTTGAGCGCCGGCACGCCTTTGTCGTACAGACGCACCAGCGGTTTATCCGCATACGCCTGCGTGAAAGCCTCGCTCACCTGCTCTTTCGTCACGCCCGACTTCAGGCGACAGGTGATGGTTTCGAGGATCCCGCGCGGGAAGCTGCCCAGGTGCGGGGTAAAAATGACGTCCGCGCCCAGATGGGTGGTGATTTCAGGATGATGGCGGTGATTAAACACGCCATACGGCTGAAGGCTCACTTCGCAGAAGCTGTTGGAGATAGCGGCCTTGCGCCCCGCACCGCTCACGCCGCTGGTGGCGTTGATCACCGGCCACTGGCTCAGATCCAGCAGACCGGCGTCGATCAGCGGCTTCAGGGAGAGCTGCGCCGCCGTCGGGTAGCAGCCCGGAACGGCAATCAGGTCCGCTTCTTTCAGTTTATCCGCACTCCACTCCGCCAGGCCGTACACCGCTTTTTCAAGCAGATCCGGATGCTGATGAGTGAAGCCGTAATATTTTTCGTAGAACGCGCCGTCGTTAACGCGGAACGCGCCGGAGAGGTCAAACACCACGCAGCCGGCCGCCAGGAACTGCGGCGCCAGGTCGTGGCTGACCTCATGCGCGGTGGCTAAAAACACCACGTCAACGCCATCGGTGAACCCGCTGATGTCAGACATCGGCTGCAGCGGCAGATCGACCATGCCCTTAAGCTGCGGATGCAAATCGGAAATTAACTTTCCTGCATCATTGCTTTGCGCTGACACGGTCAAAGCGGTTATGGTCATATGAGGGTGGCGATTTACGTAGCTTACAAGCTCTGCGCCCGCATAACCGCTAGCGCCTACAATCAGCGTATTCAACATCGGGTTCCTTTATGCTCAACGTTAATGTATTTTTATTCACATTTATTGCATGAATATTGATACTATCACGACCTAAGGTGTGTCAACAATGAAAATGAACTTACCGCCATTTATCGAGATCTACCGCGCCCTGATTGCCACACCGTCCATCAGTGCGACCGAAGAAGCGCTGGATCAGAGCAATGAGTCTTTAATCAATCTGCTGGCGGGTTGGTTTAGCGATCTTGGGTTTAACGTTGAGGTTCAGCCCGTCCCCGGAACCCGCCACAAATTTAACCTGCTCGCCAGCACCGGAACCGGCGCGGGCGGCCTGCTGCTGGCCGGCCATACCGACACCGTACCGTTTGACGATGGCCGCTGGACGCGCGATCCGTTCACCCTGACCGAGCATGACAACAAACTCTACGGTCTGGGCACCGCCGACATGAAAGGCTTCTTCGCCTTTATCCTCGACGCGCTGCGTGACGTGGACGTGACGAAGCTGAAAAAACCGCTCTACATTCTGGCAACCGCCGATGAAGAGACCAGCATGGCGGGCGCACGTTATTTCTCTGAAAACACGTCGATTCGTCCGGACTGCGCGATCATCGGTGAACCGACTTCTCTGCAGCCGATCCGCGCGCACAAAGGCCATATTTCTACCGCGGTGCGCGTGCTGGGCCAGTCCGGTCACTCCAGCGATCCGGCGCGCGGCGTGAACGCCATTGAGCTGATGCACGACGCCATCGGCCGCATTATGACCCTGCGCGACGATTTGAAAGAGCGGTATCACTACGAGGCATTCACCGTGCCGTATCCGACGCTGAACCTCGGTAGCCTGCACGGCGGCGATGCGTCCAACCGCATCTGCGCCTGCTGCGAACTGCATATGGATATCCGTCCGCTGCCGGGCATGACGCTGAGCGATCTGGATGGCCTGCTGAATGAAGCGCTGGCCCCGGTGAGCGAGCGCTGGCCGGGACGCCTGACAGTCTCCGAACTGCATCCGCCAATCCCGGGCTACGAATGCCCGCCAGACCATCAGCTGGTTCAGGTGGTGGAAAAACTGCTCGGCGAGAAAACCGACGTGGTGAACTACTGCACCGAAGCGCCTTTTATTCAAACGCTTTGCCCGACGCTGGTCCTCGGCCCTGGCTCCATTAATCAGGCCCACCAGCCGGATGAATATCTGGAAACCCGCTTCATCAAGCCCACCCGCGAGCTAATTACCCAGGTTGTGCATCACTTCTGCTGGCATTAAAACCGCACCGAAAAGTCCCCTCTCCTCGTGGGAGAGGGTTAGGGTGAGGGCAACAAATCGCATGATCACCGTCACATTTCCATAAGCATCTCTTATCTGACGCAATGCGAATTAAATTTCGTAAATTGCCCGCATTTATTCGTTTGCTGAACCGTTTTCGCAGCAATTGACGACGGGGGTTTTACGTGGCTTTATAAAGGGAGATGACAAAATAATGTCCAGAAGATTTTCGCCTGGGCATAAACAAAAATGATGGGGTGACTGGGTTTTTATGAACGAACAATATTCCGCGTTGCGTAGTAATGTCAGCATGCTCGGCAAAGTGCTTGGAGATACCATCAAAGACGCATTAGGGGAGAACATCCTCGACCGCGTTGAAACCATCCGCAAGCTGTCTAAATCTTCCCGTGCCGGTAACGAGGCCAGTCGTCAGGAGCTGCTCACCACCTTGCAGAACCTCTCTAACGATGAGCTGCTGCCCGTTGCCCGCGCCTTCAGCCAGTTCCTGAACCTGGCAAACACCGCTGAGCAATACCACAGCATTTCGCCAAATGGCGAAGCGGCCAGCAACCCGGAAGTCATTGCCCGCACCCTTCGTAAACTGAAAGACCAGCCAGACCTCAACGAAGCCACCATCAAAAAAGCGGTGGAGTCCCTTTCGCTGGAGCTGGTGCTGACCGCACACCCAACCGAAATCACCCGTCGTACGCTGATCCACAAGATGGTGGAAGTAAACAGCTGCCTGAAGCAGCTGGATAACAAAGACATTGCCGACTACGAGCGCAACCAGTTGATGCGCCGTCTGCGCCAGCTAATTGCCCAGTCCTGGCACACCGATGAAATTCGTAAGCATCGCCCAAGCCCGGTCGACGAAGCCAAATGGGGCTTTGCGGTGGTGGAAAACAGCCTGTGGGAAGGGGTACCGAACTACCTGCGCGAGCTGAACGAACAGCTGGAAGCGAACCTGGGCTACCGCCTGCCGGTAGACTTTGTGCCGGTGCGCTTCACCTCCTGGATGGGCGGTGACCGCGACGGCAACCCGAACGTGACCGCGGAAATCACCCGTCACGTCCTGCTGCTGAGCCGCTGGAAAGCGACCGACCTGTTCCTGAAGGATATTCAGGTGCTGATCTCCGAGCTGTCGATGGTTGAAGCGACGCCGGAACTGCGCGCGCTGGCCGGTGAAGAAGGTGCCAGCGAGCCATACCGTTTCCTGATGAAAAAGCTGCGCGGTCAGCTGATGGCCACCCAGGCGTGGCTGGAAGCGCGCCTTAAAGGCCAGCGCCTGCCGAAGCCGGAAGGTCTGCTGAGCCAGAACGAACAGCTCTGGGAGCCGCTATACGCCTGCTATAAATCACTCCAGGCCTGTGGCATGGGCATCATCGCCAACGGCGAACTGCTTGATACCCTGCGCCGCGTGAAGTGTTTCGGCGTACCGCTGGTGCGTATCGACGTCCGTCAGGAAAGTACCCGCCATACTGAAGCCCTGGGCGAGCTGACCCGCTATCTCGGCATCGGTGACTATGAAAGCTGGTCAGAAGCCGACAAGCAGGCGTTCCTGATCCGCGAGCTGAACTCCAAGCGTCCTCTGCTGCCGCGCAACTGGGAGCCAAGCAACGACACCCGCGAGGTGCTCAACACCTGTAAAGCGATCGTCGATGCGCCGAAAGGATCGGTGGCCGCCTACGTGATCTCCATGGCGAAAACCCCGTCCGACGTGCTGGGCGTTCATCTTCTGCTGAAAGAAGCGGGCATCGACTACGCCCTGCCAGTCGCCCCGCTGTTTGAGACCCTTGAGGACCTGAACAACGCCAACGACGTCATGACCCAGCTGCTTAACATCGACTGGTATCGCGGCTTTATTCAGGGCAAGCAGATGGTAATGATTGGCTATTCCGACTCCGCGAAAGATGCGGGCGTGATGGCGGCGTCCTGGGCGCAGTATCAGGCTCAGGATGCGCTGATCAAAACCTGCGAGAAAGCCGGTATTGAGCTGACCCTGTTCCACGGTCGCGGAGGCTCCATTGGCCGCGGTGGCGCGCCTGCTCACGCAGCGCTGCTCTCTCAACCGCCGGGAAGCCTGAAAGGCGGCCTGCGCGTGACCGAGCAGGGCGAGATGATCCGCTTCAAGTACGGCCTGCCGGAAGTGACCATCAGCAGCCTGTCGCTCTATACCAGCGCGATCCTGGAAGCGAACCTGCTGCCACCGCCGGAGCCAAAAGAATCCTGGTGCCGCATCATGGACGAGCTGTCAGACATCTCCTGCGATCTGTACCGCGGCTACGTGCGTGAAAACAAAGATTTTGTCCCTTACTTCCGCTCGGCCACGCCTGAACAGGAGCTGGGTAAACTGCCACTGGGTTCACGTCCTGCAAAGCGTCGCCCGACCGGTGGCGTTGAATCCCTGCGCGCCATTCCATGGATCTTCGCCTGGACGCAGAACCGCCTGATGCTGCCCGCCTGGCTGGGTGCCGGTGCCGCGCTGCAAAAAGTGGTGGAAGACGGCAAACAGAACGAACTGGAAACCATGTGCCGCGACTGGCCCTTCTTCTCTACCCGTCTGGGCATGCTGGAGATGGTCTTCTCGAAGGCCGACCTGTGGCTGGCGGAATACTACGACCAGCGGCTGGTGAAACCAGAGCTGTGGGCGTTGGGTAAAGAACTGCGCGAACTGCTGGAAGGCGACATTAAAGTGGTGCTGGACATCGCCAACGACTCGCACCTGATGGCGGACCTGCCGTGGATTGCCGAGTCAATCCAGCTGCGTAACATCTACACCGACCCGCTGAACGTTTTACAGGCTGAACTGCTGCACCGTTCCCGTCTGGCGGAAGAGGAAGGTAAAGAGCCGGATCCTCGCGTTGAACAGGCGCTGATGGTGACGATTGCGGGCGTTGCGGCGGGTATGCGTAACACTGGGTAATGCTTTATGCCGGGCAGGCGTTTTTAGCGCCGCCCGGCAGGTTTCGGTAGTCTTCTCATGTATTCCGATATCACCCGAATTTTGGCTGACCTGGTGAACCGTACGTTACCGCTGGGCCAGATTCATTTCTCAGCGCTGGCTGAACAGCATCCCCGAACATCTCCCTGCCTCGTCATTACCCTTGCTCCCCCCTGTGAGGCGATATTTTCATCCTTTGGACACATCACGCTTCCACCGTCTAACGCCCTGAGCATACATTTCGGTAAGCAGCAGCTGACTCTCGATTTACAGCGTGACAACGCGCTTTTGCAGCAGTTGCAGGTTCCCCGGCGTGGCCCGCGAACGGGTGCTTTTCTTCTGCAAGCGCTCACCGAATTACAGATGCAGCCAGACGAGCAAGACACAGCCATGCTGGTGGTATTAAGCTTGCTCAGCCACTGCCGGGATCTGCTTGGCAGTGACATCCACACCGCTAACCGCAGCCGGGCGCTATTCGAAGCCATTCGTAGCTATATCGAAGAAAATTACGCCTCTTCGTTAACGCGCGAATCCGTGGCACAGGCGTTCTACATCTCGCCGAACTACCTTTCCCATCTCTTTCAGAAGATCGGCCACGTGGGGTTCAACGAGTATCTGACGCAAACGCGGCTGGAACATGCACGCCAGCTGCTGAAAGGCTACGATCTCAAAATTAAAGATATTGCCGCACGCTGCGGATTTCCTGACAGCAACTACTTTTGTCGCCTCTTTCGCAAGCACACCGAGCGTTCCCCTTCCGAATATCGTCGCCAGTATCACAGCCAGCTTATCGCCAAAAAATAGCATTGTGATCGCTATCGCACTTCGCTAAGGACATTACATTTGTCCAGTATTTGGCAAAATTGACCTGTATCCGCCGCACTCAGCCGGGCCTTATCCTTTATTCAACCTTTCTGACTTAAGGAAAAATAATGGAACTCTACCTGGATACCGCCAACGTGGCGGAAGTTGAGCGCCTGGCGCGCATTTTTCCCATAGCGGGCGTCACCACAAATCCAAGCATCATTGCCGCCAGCCGTGAATCCATCTGGGACGTGCTGCCGCGGCTGCAACAAGCCGTCGGGCCGAACGGTACGCTGTTTGCTCAAACCATGAGCCGCGACGCCGAAGGCATGGTGGCGGAGGCCAAACGCCTGAGTAACGCCATCCCCGGTATTGTGGTGAAAATTCCGGTCACCGCGCAGGGGCTTATCGCCATTAAAGGGCTGAAAAGAGAGGGTATTACCACGCTGGGCACCGCCGTTTACAGCGCCGCTCAGGGTTTACTGGCCGCGCTGGCAGGCGCGAAATACGTTGCGCCGTACGTCAACCGCGTCGACGCACAGGGCGGCGACGGTATTGGCATGGTACAGGAGCTGCAGTCCCTGCTTGAACTGCATGCGCCGGAAAGCATGGTGCTGGCTGCCAGCTTTAAAACACCGCGTCAGGCGCTGGACTGCCTGCTGGCCGGATGCGAGGCAATCACGATCCCCTTAGACGTAGCGCAACAAATGCTCGGTACCCCAGCGGTAGAGTCGGCCATAGAAAAGTTCGAGCAGGACTGGAAAAACGCGTTTGGTGACCTCAATCTCTAAGGGAGAACTGTTATGGACCGTATCATTCAATCGCCGAGGAAATATATCCAGGGCGCGGATGTGCTGACCCGTCTCGGCGACTATCTGAAACCCCTGGCAAACCGCTGGCTGATCGTCGGCGATAAGTTTGTGCTGGGTTTTGCCGAAGAGACCCTGCGTCAGAGTTTTAAAAAAGCCGAACTGTATGCCGAAATCGCGCCGTTTGGCGGCGAATGTTCGCAAAATGAAATCGATCGCCTGAAAAAGTTGGCCGACAGCGCCGACTGCCTGGCAGTACTGGGGATTGGTGGCGGTAAAACGCTTGATACCGCGAAAGCGCTGGCTCACTTTATGGACGTGCCGGTCGCCATTGCGCCGACTATCGCTTCCACCGACGCGCCGTGCAGCGCCCTTTCCGTTATTTACACCGACAGCGGCGAGTTCGATCGCTACCTGATGCTGCCGCACAACCCTAATATGGTCATTGTGGATACGAAAGTGGTAGCAGGTGCGCCTGCACGTCTGCTGGCCGCCGGGATTGGCGACGCGCTGGCGACCTGGTTTGAAGCACGCGCCTGCTCGCGCAGCGGCGCGACCACCATGGCCGGGGGTAAATGCACACAGGCGGCATTAGCGCTCGCCGAGCTGTGCTACAACACGCTGGTTGAAGAGGGTGAAAAAGCGATGCTGGCGGCGGAACAGCATGTGGTAACGCCTGCGCTGGAACGCATTATCGAAGCCAACACCTATCTCAGCGGCGTCGGCTTTGAAAGTGGCGGGCTGGCGGCTGCACACGCTATTCATAACGGCATGACGGCGGTGCCGGACGCGCATCACTTCTATCATGGGGAAAAAGTGGCGTTTGGTACGCTGACGCAGCTGGTGCTGGAAAACGCGCCGGTAGAAGAAATTGAGACCGTCGCGGCGCTTTGCCACAGCGTAGGGCTGCCGATCACCCTGGCACAGCTGAACATCAAAGAGGATATTCCGGCCAAAATGCGTCTGATTGCCGAAGCCTCTTGTGCGGAAGGAGAAACGATCCACAACATGCCGGGGGGCGTCACGCCGGATCAGGTGTATGCGGCGCTGCTGGTGGCAGACCAGTATGGACAGCGATTCCTGCAGGAGTGGGAGTAATAAAAAAGCCGGGTGGCGCTGCGCTTACCCGGCCTACATGGCACTTTAATTTGTAGGCCGGGTAAGGCGTAGCCGCCACCCGGCACAATGGCTACTTCACGTCAAACCGATCCAAATCCATCACCTTCGCCCATGCGGCAACGAAGTCACGGACAAACTTCTCGTGCGCATCGCTGCTGGCGTAAACCTCGGCCAGCGCGCGCAGGACGGCGTTAGAACCGAAGACCAGGTCGGCGCGGGTCGCGGTGTATTTCACTTCACCGCTGGCGCGATCGCTACCGGCAAACAGCTCGTTTGAATCGTCGGTCGCTTTCCACTGGGTATTCATATCCAGCAGGTTCACGAAGAAGTCGTTGCTCAGCACGCCTTCGCGGTTGGTGAACACGCCGTTCTTACTGCCATCAAAGTTCGTGCCCAGCACGCGCAGGCCACCGATCAGCACCGTCAGCTCAGGTGCGGTCAGGGTCAGCTGTTGGGCCTTATCAATCAGCAATGATTCCGTCGTGGACACATCCACCTGCGCACGGTAGTTGCGGAAGCCGTCGGCAATCGGTTCGAGCAGGTTAAACATCTCGATATCCGTCTGATCCTGACGCGCATCCACACGGCCCGGCGTGAACGGCACGTTGACGTAAACGCCCGCGGCTTTCGCCGCCTGCTCAACGCCCACAACGCCCGCCAGCACGATGATATCCGCCAGGGAGGCTTTATTGGTGGTGCGCTGAATTGCTTCCAGAGCCGGTAACGCACGTACCGCCGCAGCGTTCACATCCCAGTCGCGCTGAGGCGCCAGCGCCAGACGCGCGCCGTTGGCGCCGCCGCGCTTGTCGCCACCGCGGAAGGTCGATGCAGACGCCCAAGCCACGGAAACCAGCTCGCTCACGGAGAGGCCAGAGGCCGCGATTTCCGCTTTCAGGCTTTCAATGTCTTCCTGCGTCGGATGGAACACCGGCTGAGGCAGCGGATCCTGCCAAATCAGATCTTCTTTCGGCACTTCCGGGCCGATGTACCGCGCTTTTGGCCCCATATCACGGTGGGTCAGTTTGAACCACGCGCGCGCGAAGGCTTCGTTAAAGGCCTGCGGATCGTTCAGGAAGCGACGGGAAATTTTCTCGAATTCCGGGTCGAAACGCAGCGTCAGGTCGGTGACCAGCATGGTTGGCTTACGTTTTTTCGACGGGTCAAACGGGTCTGGCATGATTTCCGGCGCATCCACGGCTTCAAACTGAATCGCGCCTGCCGGGCTGCGGGTCTGCACCCATTCGTATTTGAACAGGTTCTCGAAGAAGTAGTTGCTCCACTGGGTCGGAGTTTGCGACCAGATGACTTCCAGCCCGGAGGTGATGGCGTCAGCGCCAATACCGGTGCCGTGCGTGCTGGCCCAGCCTAAGCCCTGCGCTTCAATCGGCGAGGCTTCCGGATCGGTACCTACGTGCGTGGCTTCACCCGCGCCGTGGGTTTTACCGAGCGTATGGCCGCCGGCAATCAGCGCGACGGTCTCTTCGTCGTTCATACCCATGTTGCCAAATGTAGCGCGGATTGCCGCAGCCGCAGACAGCGGTTCACCGCTGGCGTTTGGCCCTTCCGGGTTCACGTAAATCAGCCCCATTTCGGTGGCCGCCAGCGGGCGCTTCGCCAGTGCTTCCGGGTCACGGTGGGTCAGCCAGGCTTTTTCATCACCCCAGTTCACGTCCAGATCCGGTTCCCAGACGTCTTCACGACCGGCGCCAAAACCAAAGGTGCGGAAGCCGGAGTTCTCCAGCGCCACGTTACCCGCGAGGATAAACAGGTCGGCCCAGGAGATTTTTTGTCCGTATTTTTGCTTGATTGGCCACAGCAGGCGGCGCGCTTTATCCAGGCTGACGTTATCAGGCCAGGAGTTCAGCGGCGCAAAGCGCTGTTGGCCGCGTCCGGCGCCGCCGCGTCCGTCAACGGAGCGGTAAGTACCGGCACCGTGCCAGGCCATGCGAATAAACAGACCCGCGTAGCTGCCCCAGTCGGCAGGCCACCAGGGTTGAGAATCGGTTAACAGGGCTTTGAGATCGCCCTTGAGGGCGGAATAGTCGAGCTTGCTGAATTCTTTGCGGTAGTCGAAGTCTTCACCCAGAGGGTTCGAACGGTTGGAATGTTGATTTAGAAGATCGATGCGGAGTTGTTTAGGCCACCACTCTTTGCTGCCGGTACCTGCGCCCGCGCTGTGATCGACGCCGCCCTGATGGAACGGACATTTGCCGGCGGATGCCGCGTTATTGGTCTCGTCTGACGTGCTCATCGCTATGCTCCCTTTACAGTGATACCGTTACGATATACACCACTAGCAATAAGATATAGTTGAATTAATCCACAGATTCGATAGTTAATACCTTTTAACTTTTTATATGATTAAAAAGCCCTCACTTTATGAGGGCTTTTTGCTGATTACGCCGGACGAACGCCCAGCGTATGACAAATGGCGTAGCTCATCTCCGCGCGGTTAAGCGTGTAGAAGTGGAAGTCTTTCACCCCTTCGCGGCTTAAGATCTTCACCATGTCCATCGCGATATTGGCCCCCACCAGCTTGCGGGTTTCCGCGTCATCGTCCAGCCCTTCGTACATTTTGGACATCCACAGCGGAATGCGAACGTTGGTCATATCGGCGAACTTCTTCGCCTGTTTGAAGTTAGAGACTGGCAGAATGCCCGGGATAATTTCGACGTCGATACCTGCCGAGACGCAGCGGTCGCGGAAGCGCAGATAGCTTTCCACGTCAAAGAAGAACTGGGTGATGGCGCGGTTGGCACCGGCCTCCACCTTACGCTTCAGGTTAAGCAAATCCGCCTGGGCGCTTTTCGCTTCCGGGTGGACTTCAGGGTAGGCGGCCACGGAGATATCAAAATCAGCAACGTCTTTCAGCAGCGCGACCAGATCGGTAGCGTACATGTCCGGCTTGCCGCTTCCCGGCGGCAGATCGCCACGCAGGGCAACGATATGGCGAATCCCGTTGTTCCAGTAGTCCTGGGCAATGGCGCGCAGCTCATCGCGGGTGGCGTCAATACAGGTCAGATGCGGCGCTGCTTCCAGACCGGTACGATCTTTGATGCCTTTAATAATGCTGTGCGTGCGGTCGCGCTCGCCGGAGTTGGCGCCGTAGGTCACGGAGACAAACTTCGGCTTCAGGCTGCTCAGGCGATCGATAGAGTTCCACAGGGTTTGCTCCATTTCACTGGTGCGCGGCGGGAAAAATTCAAAAGAGACGTTAATCTGGCCGTTTACTTCGGCCAGGCTCTGATTCAGTGCTTCCCGCTGGTTGGCGTGAAAAAAGCTCATACCTTACCTCTATCTTTCGCGTGTCATTGTCTGTTGTGTTGTGAACTTCTATACGTTTAGACGTCCAGATGTAAAAATGACGGAAAAGCGGCGTGACGTCAACAGAAATAATCACAATAACGGTGAGGTTTGCTCAGGGAAGATGAAGGGAGTTCATGATGAGGGTGAGCGCGGTCTGATGCCCTCACCCTAACCCTCTCCCACAGGGAGAGGGAAATTCACTTTTTACAGCAGCTTAGCCAGACGGTTAATATCGGACTGGATAGCCCCAGCGGTGACATCGCGCCCCGCGCCCGGGCCGCGGATCACCAGCGGGTTATCGCGGTACCAGCGGCTTTCAATGGCGAAGACATTATCGCACGGCAGCAGGGCCGCCAGCGGATGGTCAGGACGCACCGCCTCGACACCCACACGCGCCTTACCGTTCGCCTCGAAACGCGCCACGTAGCCTGGCTCTTATACACATCTCCGAGCCCACGCGACAAGAGG
>NZ_JAAQOK010000078.1:0-13567 GCF_011683705.1 Enterobacter sp. 725m/11
AGATGTGTATAAGAGACAGACCCTGCGTGGCCTGCTGGAAGCTCAGATCCGTCCATTCAATGTTCATTCCGTTCGGCAGGATCTGCTTAGACATCGCGTCCAGCTGCGTCATCGCCTGCGCGGACGAAAGTACGCGCGGGTCGGCATCGCCAATCAGATCCGCCGCCGGGTAGCCATTATAGCGGATTACCGGATCCGGCCCGTAGGTGGTCGTGATTTTCACCATACTGCCAATCGGCACCATTTCGCCCTGGCTATTCCGGGTGCGTAAATTCGCAATATCTTCCACGCTGTCGCGGAACTGCCCGTCTGCCTGCGCCATCACGCGCCAGGTGCGCCCGAACTGGTTGAAGTCGTTCACGTACGACGAGCCCAGATAGGTTTGCAGCGTACCGAATAGATCGGTCAGCGACACGCCCTGCGCTTTCGCCTTATCGCGGTCAACCTGCACGTCCAGCTGCGGAACGTTAGCCTGATAGGTTGAGATCGGGAAGTGCATTCCCGGCGTCTGCATAATCGCACCAGACATGGTGTTCACCGCGTTTTGCAGCGCGCCATAGCCCAGACCCGCGCGATCCTGAATATACAGCGAGTAGCCTGACCCCTGACCCAGCCCCAGAATCGGCGGCGGCAGAATGGAGAAACCAAAGCCCTGCTGGATTTGCGCGATTTTCGCGTTGATCTCCGCGTTAATTTCCGCCGCAGAGTGCTTGCGCTGGTCAAACGGCTTCAGGCCAAAAAACACCGTCCCGGTATTCGGCGTGTTGGTAAACTGCAGCGCGTTCAGCCCCGGGAAAGCCACCGCGTAGTCCACGCCTTCGGTATTCATGCCGATTTCGCTCATTTTGCGGATCACCGCGTCGGTGCGCGCCAGCGACGAGCCTTCCGGCATCTTCACGCCGCCAATCAGGTAGAGCTTATCCTGTGTCGGAATAAACCCGCCGGGTACCGCTTTAAACATGACGCCCGCGGCACACAGCAGCAGCAGATACACCACAAACACCGCGCCGCGTCGGCCAAGCGTTTTGCCCACCAGCCCCTGATAGCCGTTAGAGCTACGATGGAAAAAGCGGTTAAACGGACGGAAAATCCAGCCGAACAGGCGATCGATAAGCCGGGTCGGGAAGTCTTTCGGCGCGCCGTGCGGTTTTAACAGCAGCGCGGCCAGCGCCGGAGAGAGCGTCAGCGAGTTGATGGCGGAGATCACCGTGGAAATCGCTATCGTCACCGCAAACTGCTTGTAGAACTGACCGGTTACGCCTGAGAGGAACGCCATCGGCACGAACACCGCGCACAGCACCAGCGCAATCGCGATAATGGGCCCGGAGACTTCACGCATCGCCTGATGCGCCGCCGCAAGCGGCGCAAGCCCCTCTTCAATGTTTCGCTCGACGTTTTCCACCACCACGATGGCATCGTCCACCACGATACCAATCGCCAGCACCAGCCCGAATAAACTCAGGGTGTTAAGCGAAAAGCCCAGCAGATAGAGAATACTGAACGTCCCCACCACCGACACCGGCACCGCGATCAGCGGAATGATCGACGCGCGCCAGGTTTGCAGGAACAGGATCACCACCAGTACAACCAGCACCACCGCTTCCAGCAGGGTTTGCACCACCGCACGGATGGAGTCGCGCACGAAAACCGTCGGATCGTAAGGTGCCGCCCACTTCATATCTTCCGGGAAACGGGTTGACAGCTCGTCCATTTTGGCGCGCACCGCGTTAGACAAATCGATGGCGTTCGCCCCCGGTGACTGGAAGATACCAATCCCGACCGCGTCTTTATTGTTAAGCTGGGAACGCAGCGCATAGCTGCCGGAACCCATCTCGATACGCGCCACGTCGCGCAGGCGGACGACCGAACCGTCCTCCGACGTTTTCAGGACAATGTTGCCAAACTCTTCTTCGGTATGCAGACGACCCTGGGCGTTAATGGAGATCAGGAAATCGCTCTCTTTCGGCAGCGGCTCGGCGCCAAGCTGCCCGGCAGAGACCTGCACGTTCTGCTCCTGCATTGCCGTGACCACGTCCGAGGCGGTCAGCCCGCGGGCTGCGACCTTGTTCGGATCCAGCCAGATGCGCATGGCGTATTCACCGGAGCCGAAAATCTGAATCTGGCCGACGCCGGGCAGACGCGCCAGCTCGTCCTTCACCTTCAGCGTGGCGTAGTTGCGCATATACAGTGAATCGTACTTGCCGTTGGGCGAGAACAGATGCACCACCAGCGTCAGCGTTGGCGACTGCTTCTGCGTCGTGATGCCCAGGCGCCGCACGTCTTCCGGCAGACGCGCCTCGGCCTGCGCTACGCGGTTTTGCACCTGCACCTGCGCCTGATCCGGATCGGTACCCGGACGGAACGTGACGGTAGTAACCAGCACGCCGTCCGAGCCGGCAACGGATTTCATGTACATCATGTTCTCGACGCCGTTGATCGCCTCTTCCAGCGGCGTCGCCACGGTCTCGGCAATCACTTTCGGGTTGGCGCCCGGATACTCCGCGCGCACCTGTACGCTTGGCGGTACGACGTCAGGATATTCACTCACCGGCAGAAGCGGGATGGCGATTAATCCTGTGATAAAAATCAGAATCGACAGTACGGCAGCGAAAATCGGCCTGTCGATGAAAAAGCGGGAAAAGTCCATGGGAAGGATTCTCAGGTCAAGTGATCAGTTGAGGGCGGTGCTGGCGGTCATGGCGACGGTTTTCGCGTTCACCGGCATACCCGGCATGAACACTTTCTGTAGACCGTCAACGATGACCTTATCGCCAGGTTTCAGCCCCTGCTGCACGATGCGTAAACCGTCGGCCAGACGCCCCGGCGTAATATCGCGACGCTGCGCTTTACCCTCTTTATCCACGATATAGACATACTTGCGATCCTGGTCAGTCAGTACCGCTTTGTCGTCAATAAGCATGGCCTGGAATTCCGCGCTGCCCGGCAGGCGCACGCGGGCAAAGAGTCCCGGCGTGAACTGACGCTGCGCGTTATCCAGCAGCGCGCGCATGCGGATCGTACCGGTACTCGGCGTGAGCTGATTATCAAGGAAATCCACTTTACCCTGATGGGGGTAGCCCTCCTCGCCGGCAAGGCCGATCTCAACCGGTAGCGCCGTATGGTGGCTGGACGCCCCCTGCCCGTTGCGGGCGAGATTTTGATAGTGAAGATAGGTTGACTCATCCACGTCAAAGTAGACGTAAACCGTCTTCTGCGAGACCAGGGTGGTGAGCACGCTGGCGCTGTCGCCCGCGGAGACCAGATTGCCGCTGGTGATTAACGCCCGGCTGGCGCGGCCATCAATAGGAGCCGTCACTTTGGTGAAGTCGAGATTCAGTTGCGCGGCGTCTACCGCAGCCTGGGCCGCGCGAATATCGGCCTGCGCCTGAATGGCGGCCGAACGGCGCTGCTCCCACTCTTCACGTGATACCAGGTTGGTATTGATGAGTTTATCGGTACGGTTAGCCTCGCTTCGCGCCAGGCTGGCCTGCGTTTTGGCTCTCTCCAGCGTCGCCTGCGCCTGCTCCAGCGCGGCGCGATAGGTTCGGTCATCAATCGTGAACAGCACCTCGCCCTTTTTCACCTCCTGGCCGTCGGTGAAATTCACTTTGTCGATGTAGCCAGAGACACGGGGACGAAGCTGCACGCTTTCCACGGCTTCAATCCGGCCGTTAAAGCTATCCCACTGGCTAATGGATTTCACAACCACGTCTGCAGCATTAACGGCGGGCGCGGGCGGCGCGGCGTTTTGCGCGACGCTGTCATCACATCCGACGAGCAGCACGGAGAGCATCATCGCTCCCAGCGCATTCAGATGATAGTTTCCCCAGGTTTTTTGCAGGCTCATTATTTTTATTCCGGTAATTGTAGCCGCCGGGCAAGACGCAGCGGGAGGTGCCGCGCCACTTCCTTTGTCCGGGCTGGCTTAAGGCCATTTGTGTCGTTCATCGCCACAAAACTGTAACAGTTTCGAATACACTATCGCGGCGATTGTAGGAATGCGCCTAACTAAGTGCAAGAATAATTGTTGCACTTTATGTGCTATTTGAGGCGGCGTTAAAAGGCCCGTTTCGGGCAAGGATTTAAATGCAACAATAAAACTTGCAATTATCGAGAAACCAGGCCACCTTAAAATGCAACAGATAAAGATACCTTTCTATCGCTGCGTGGGGGAAACCTGATGAACACTGGCGCATTTATGCATGATTTACTCGACTGGATTGATAACAACCTCGACAGTCGCCTGGACATTGAGACCGTCTCCAGGCGCTCCGGCTACTCGAAATGGCACCTCCAGCGCCTGTTTAAAGAGCACACGGGCTATCCCCTCGCCGGCTATATTCGCGCGCAAAAGCTGCAAAAATCGGTTGAGCGCTTAGCCCACAGCGATGAGCCCATCCTGAACGTGGCAATCGCGCTCGGGTTTGACTCTCAGCAGTCGTTCAACCGCAGCTTTAAGCGCCAATTCGGTCAGGCACCTGGCGCATGGCGACGCAGTATCGGCGGCCGTGAAACGCAGCCGATGCACCAGTAGCTCACTTTTTACTGCAACATCATCCCGAAGCTGTTATACTGTATATAAATACAGTATGAGAGGTGCGTGATGGCTGTTGAAATAAAATATGTTGTCGTAAGAAAAGGTGAAGAGAAAATGACATTTGCCAGTAAGAAAGAGGCTGACGCTCACGACAAGCTGCTCGATATGGCAGACGCGTTCACCGACTGGCTGTTGCAAAGCGGAATGCAGATGGATGAAACGCAGGCTGAAAATCTAGGTCTGTATCTCGCCGAGCAGAAAGAAACCGTGCAGCATATTCTGCGCACCAGCAAGCTCCCTGCTCTCGATGCCCCTGCGGCTGACAGTAAAAAAATCAGAGCGGTAAAAGCTGCCTGATTGCCACATCGTCACCGAGCCTGACGCCGCAAGCAGCATGCTGCTTGCGGCTTTTTTATTAACGTCACGCGCCGGATTGCGGCAAGGCATCAATCATCTCTTGTAATTCATTGTACAGTCTTGCCACATGGAAACCATCGCACACGGAATGATGAACCTGAACGGCAAGGGGCAATAATACTTTGCCATCTTGTTCATAGTATTTGCCAAGCGTAAACATAGGGGCAAAAAAGTTCTTCATGTGCGCAACGTTGACGTTAAAGCTGGTAAAACTCACCCAGGGAATACCCGATATGAAAAAGATATTTTCCCGGGATTCTTCTTTAGGCCAATAAGAAAAATTATTACCGTAGCGCGCAATGTCTTCAGCGTAGGTCTTCTGGAAGTGCTGAATATTGCCATCATAATGGCTCCATAATGATGAAAAGGTCTCTGTTTCATTATGGAAAATGGTATAATTTGGATGAACTTCATTCCATATAATAAGCTCATTGTCTTTCATGGCCATACGGAACTCCGGATGACTGTTTACGATTTTCGAAATGAGAAAAATAATAGTCGGGTAAAATTTCCAGCCGACCGCTTTGATATGTTTTAACAGCGCAGTAATATCGATTAAAACCGTCTGGTTAAACGTCGACTGAGCGAACCCCTGAAAAATCTCAAAATGTTCCTTCCTTGCCCAACGAGATAAGTCAACGGACGTATATTCAGGGGTTATTTTTTCCATTTCTAAGCCTTTAATGAGCAAGCATATCTCTGATGTTAGCCTAAATTTTTTCCATGCATTAAGCAAGCAGGCGCCTCTGGAGAAAACGGCGCGGAATAACCGCCATTACGCCCCTGAAGACGTAACGTTTCCGCTTAAAACGCGCTGACCTGCCCGTACAGCGCACTCCTCACTCAATATTATCCCTCCCTCTTCGCGCAAAGGGTGTATTGTTTTTAAATGATTAATCCCCCTGAAGAGAAACGGCGTCATGATTAACATCCTCGGTAAAACCACCTCCATCAACGTTCGTAAAGTGCTCTGGACCTGTGAAGAAGCGGGCATCCCTTACCTGCAGGAAGACTACGGCAGCGGTTTTGCCTCAACAGAAACGGATGACTTCCGCGCGCTGAACCCCAATGCCATGGTGCCGGTGCTGATGGATGACGATTTCGTGCTGTGGGAGTCCAACGCCATCTGCCGCTATCTGGTGCGCAAGGCCGGACGTCACGATCTGCTGCCTGCAGAGCCGCAGGCCTGCGCCAACGTTGAGCGCTGGATGGACTGGCAGGCAACTGAATTCAATAACGCCTGGCGCTATGTCTTCCCGGCGCTGGGACGGAAAAACCCGGACTTTAACGACCCTGCGCGCATTGCGGCGGGAATAAAAGAGTGGAACCACTGCATCACCATTCTGGAAAACCAGCTGCAGCGCACCGGGGCCTTTGCGGCGGGCGAGACGTTTACCCTTGCGGACGTGGTGCTTGGGCTGTCGGTGAATCGCTGGAAGATGACGCCGTTTGACAAGCCCCACGTGCCGGCGATTGAGGCCTGGTATGAGCGCCTCAACCAGCGCCCGGCGTTTTTGCGTCACGGCAATAACGGCATGATATAAATTATTTACGCCCACACCTTGAGTAAGGATATTTTATTTAATTACTAAACCCTGATTGGCGTCAGAGGGAATAATAATTAAGCCATATCCTGGACAGCCCGTTGCACCGCTTTGCTAGCCTGACTATTCAGGCAAAGCTCAACCCGGAGGTATTCTTGCTGATTAGACTCAAGAAAGAACGAACGCATAAGGAGGATCGTCGGCTTGCCCTCTGGCTGGCGACCTCGGCAGGTTTGCTTAACGCCATCGCCCTTGGGGCATTTGGCTTTTTCCCCTCTCACATGACCGGCAATACCTCACAATTATCCAGCGAAGTCTCCTCCACCGATCTGAGCGATATGATTTTCTTTGGCTCGATTATTCTCTCTTTTGTTACCGGCGCCATCCTTGCCCGTCTTATTGTACTCTGGGGCATTATCCACAATATCAGGCTGGTTTTTTGCCAAATCCTTTTCGTCGAGGGGGTACTATTGACTGGCATCTCTCTCTACGAGATGTATTTCCACGCCCTCACGAGCAACCGCGAGATTATAATTTTTCTGTGCGGCCTGATGGGTATTCATAATTCAACCTCCACGCAGCTCTCCGGAGGGCGGGTGAGATCGACGCACATTACCGGCACGCTAACGGATGCAGGCATATCGCTGGCCTCCGTGCTGGTGGCGATGCTTCGCAGGGATTACTCGAAGGATACCGCGGCACAAAAAAGTCAGCTGAAAACTCACTTAACCACCATTTTCTCGTTTATGAGCGGAGGGATTGCTGGGCTGCTATTGTTCAGATGGATTGGGTTTAACGCCATGCTGGCGCTTGGGCTGCTGCTCGCGATTGTTGCCATTTTTTCTATCATTAGCATCTCGGTTCGCGTTCGCCGGGTTCGTGCCTCTATCTAAATAACGAACGACTCTCGGCGTAAGGGCGCCCTTTAATATGTGACACTGTCACTATTGAAAATTCGCTTTAGGACTATTCTGCCCGGCACGCAACCAGCCCTTACGCCATAAGGCTTTAATTAAGGTTGTCACTAATTTCATAGGGTTACTGATTTCCCCCCTTCGCTGGAACCCTTCCCAAACGCTTGCTATAGGTCAATTACCCCTGCCGAAACATGGCATAACAACAGGCAACCGGTGGTTGCTATAACGCATGCGCACAGGGAGACACACCGCAATGCACCCATTACTCAAACGCTCGCTGCTATTTGTCGGCGCCATTCTCATGGTCCTCGCCCTCCTCGTCTGGGGAATCGGGCTTGAGACAATCAAGGCGCGTCAGGTTGACCTGGTCTACCTCGGGCAACAGCACATGATTCTGGTTTTCTCGTCGATGTTTTTTGCCCTGCTGGTGGGCATTCCGGCCGGTATTCTGCTGAGCCGTCCGGCCGCGCGGGGCGTCGCCGAATACGTGATGCAAATCTTTAATGTCGGCAACACCCTGCCGCCGCTGGCCGTGCTGGCGCTGGCGATGGTGGTGATTGGTATCGGCGATACGCCCGCCATCATCGCCCTGTTCCTCGCCTCGCTGCTGCCGATTGTGCGCAATACCTACGCCGGGCTGTGCTCCGTCCCGTCGTCGCTGCTGGAAGCGGCAAACGGGATTGGGATGACCAAATGGCAGCGCCTGCGCCAGGTTGAGCTGCCCAACGCCTGGCCGGTTATGCTCTCGGGGATCCGCATCGCCACCGCCATTAACGTCGGTACCGCGCCGCTGGCGTTCCTGATTGGCGCCAGCAGCTACGGCGAGCTGATTTTCCCGGGCATTTACCTGAACGATTTCCCGACCCTGATCCTCGGCGCGGCGGCCACCGCCCTGTTCGCCCTGATCCTCGACACCATGCTGGCGGCGCTGGGTCGCGTGATGAGTCCCCATCTCGCTCGATAACAATAACAAGGAGCTTTTATGAGACTGATATCCAGCCTGGCGGCGCTGTGTGCCGCGGCGCTGTTCACCGGCCAGGCGATGGCGGCCCCGCTGATTCTGGCGACCAAGAGCTTTACCGAGCAGCACATTCTCTCGGCGATGACCGTACAGTACCTGCAAAAGAAAGGTTTCCAGGTTCAGCCAAAAACCAATATCGCCACGGTGATCTCCCGCAACGCGATGATCAACAAGCAGATTGATATGACCTGGGAGTACACCGGCACGTCGCTGATCATCTTCAACCACATCAACAAGCGCATGTCACCGCAGGAGTCCTGGGAGACGGTGAAGCGCCTGGATGCGAAGCACGGTCTGGTGTGGCTCAAACCCGCCGATATGAACAACACCTATGCCTTCGCCATGCAGCGCAAGCGCGCCGAGGCGGAGCATATCAACACCATGTCGGAGATGGTGGCGAAAATTGAACAGGTTCGCAAAACCAACCCGGACAAAAACTGGCTGCTGGGCTTAGACCTTGAATTTGCCGGGCGCAGCGACGGCATGAAGCCGCTGCAGGAGGCCTATAAGATGGATCTGGACCGTCCGCAAATCCGCCAGATGGACCCGGGTCTGGTCTATAACGCCGTGCGCGACGGCTTCGTCGACGCCGGGCTGGTTTATACCACCGACGGGCGCGTGAAGGGCTTTGATCTCAAAGTGCTGGAAGATGATAAAGGCTTCTTCCCGAGCTACGCGGTCACCCCGGTGGTGCGCAAGGACACCCTGGAGGCCAATCCCGGTCTGGAAGAGGCGCTTAATACCCTCTCGGCCCAGCTCAACAACGACGTTATCACCGAGCTGAACAAGAAGGTGGATATTGACCATCAGTCACCGCAGCAGGTCGCCCGCGATTTCCTGCGTAGCAAACAGCTGCTGTAGGAGGCGCTATGGATACCGTTCACTACATTCTGGACAACTGGGACTATCTGTTAACCCTGACGCTGCAGCATCTGTGGCTGGTGGCGCTGGCCGTGGGCTTAGCGATTATCATCGGCGTCCCGCTGGGCATTCTGATTGTCCGTCACAAGTGGCTGGCGACGCCGGTGCTGGGGATTGCCACCATCGTGTTGACCATCCCGTCCATTGCCCTGTTTGGCCTGATGATCCCGCTGTTTTCGCTGATCGGTCAGGGGATTGGCGCCCTGCCCGCAATCACGGCGGTGTTTCTCTACTCGCTGCTGCCGATCGTGCGTAACACCCACACGGCGCTCGACAGCCTGCCCCCGGGCCTGCGCGAAGCCGGACGCGGCATCGGCATGACGTTCTGGCAGCGTCTGCGCTGGGTGGAAATTCCGATGGCGCTGCCGGTGATTTTCGGCGGGATCCGCACCGCCGTGGTGATGAACATCGGCGTGATGGCGATTGCCGCCGTGATTGGCGCGGGCGGACTTGGCCTGCTGCTGCTTAACGGCATCGGCGGAAGCGATATTCGTATGTTGATTGCGGGCGCGCTGATGATCTGTCTTTTAGCGATTGTGCTCGACTGGCTGCTGCACCGTCTGCAGGTGGTTCTGACTCCAAAGGGGATTCGATAATGATAAAACTGGAAAACCTCACCAAACAATTTTCACAGAAGCACGGCCAGACCTTTAAGGCCGTCGATAACGTCAACCTGAACGTGCCCGAAGGGGAAATGTGCGTCCTGCTCGGCCCGTCCGGCTGCGGAAAGACCACCACCCTGAAGATGATTAACCGCCTCATCACCCCAAGCAGCGGAAACATCCTGATTAACGGCGAGGACACCAACGGGATGGACACCGTCACCCTGCGCCGCAACATCGGCTACGTGATCCAGCAGATTGGCCTGTTCCCGAACATGACCATTGAAGAGAACATCACCGTCGTGCCGCGCATGCTGGGCTGGGATAAAGCGCGCTGCAAAGCCCGCGCCGAAGAGCTGATGGATATGGTGGCAATGGATCCGCACAAGTTCCTCCACCGTTATCCGCGCGAGATGTCCGGCGGCCAGCAGCAGCGTATTGGCGTTATTCGCGCCCTGGCGGCGGATCCTCCGGTACTGCTGATGGATGAACCGTTCGGCGCGGTGGACCCGATCAACCGTGAGGTGATCCAGAACCAGTTCCTGGAGATGCAGCGCAAGCTGAAGAAAACCGTCATGCTGGTCAGCCACGATATCGACGAAGCCCTGAAGCTCGGGGACCGCATCGCGGTCTTCCGTCAGGGGAAAATCGTCCAGTGCGCCAGCCCGGATGAACTGCTGGCGAAACCGGCGAACGAGTTTGTCGGCTCGTTTGTCGGTCAGGACCGCACGCTGAAGCGCCTGCTGCTGGTCTCCGCCGGCGACGTCACCGACCAGCAGCCGACCATTACGGTACGGGGTTCGACTCCGCTCCCGGAAGCCTTTGCAACCATGGATGATAACGATATTCGCGCGATTACCGTGGTTGACGAGCACGGCAAGCCGCTGGGCTTTGTGAAGCGTCGCGAAGCGCGTAACGCCAGCGGGACCTGCGCCGACATCCTGCATCCGTTCCGCATGACTGGGAAAGCCGAAGACAACCTGCGCGTGGTGCTGTCACGCCTGTATGAGAGCAACACCAGCTGGATGCCGATCGTGGATGAGGACGGGCGCTACAACGGCGAGATTTCGCAGGATTATATTGCCGAGTATCTGAGTTCAGGGCGTACGCGCCGGGCGCTGAATATTCATAGCGAGAGCTGAGAATTATATTTTTGAATCCATGCGCGAGACAGGTTCGGCTAGAGCTGTGTAGGGAGTTCATTCGTGAAGCCTCATCCCTTTACGTCATCACGCTGAAGAGACAACGTAATTTCTTCCCGGCAATTTCAACCCACCAGCAACAATTCGCTGGTGGGTTGAAGAATCCGGCCCTCATATTTCTCCACCAGAAATTTGCAAGGTCACATCATCTGAATAAAACGTTTTACCTACCAATAATTCAAACTCGTGAGCCTGGTTTTTTGTCAAGTTGTACACTCCAATTCCACACATAAATTCTTCTCGGTCTCTCGCATTTAATCCCAAAATATCTGCCATTACATGTGCTTTTTCAGATGGAATTTCTATCTCGAAAAGCAAGATTTCTGTTTCTTTACTATAAATATCAATAGCTTAGACAATCTTCTTTTTTCAACCTTTCTGGATTGGTCGGCAGGCTTCATCTACTCGCCTTTTAGCCGCAGCTGCGGCAGCCTGATAATCCACCTCCTCATCGTTACCATTCCACAACTTACTGCCTCTTTAGTGTCAGTTTTATAAGTGATTATTTCATTGTCCACTAATTCTTTTTAGCTCCTGCCCAGATTACGGCTCAGTGCTTCTACATTTACGGTCATTCGTATAACCCCACATTACGATTCAATTCGTGAATTTTAACCTTTGCAGCTTCAATCTGACTTTCCGTCGCACCATGCTTTTTTAATGGTGGCTTTATTGCACGCGAGAACAAAAAAGCCCCTCCCGGGGCTTGTGTTGCGCATTACCAGCGAAGCTCTGAGGTTGGCATGAAGGTTACAGACCTCACGCGATCCTCTAGGTCATAGTTAATCTGCATGCTCGTAGGAATATCGTGATCCTTTACCTCATAAAGGTCTGTCCAACCATAATCCTTATTCATCACAGTGTAAGGCGGCGCACTTCTTAGCGGCTCACCAAGAGTTTCATTAACCCATTTACGAGACATAGACGCCTGCAAGGGTGCTGGTAGTTCATTAGGAAATGTCCAACTGGACGCAGGTTCGTGCTGAATTCTGAGTGTGACAGATTTCAAAATCCGCCCCTCTCGCCAAAAAGAAAGAAAAATCCCTTCCTGAGCCATTTCGAGGTTGAGGGTCGGTGTTCCAGAAGATCCCTTTGGAGGAGACTTATACGGAATTAAGTCCTTACCAAGCATATATTGATAAGACTTACCAAGACTATATATCAGCGCCTCAACGTCTATCGTCATTTGTAAAGCCCCGCTTCACTGTTAATTGTATGTATTTTCACCCTTGCTGCTTCGATCTGGATTTCGGTCGCTCCATGCTCTTTCAATGCCGGTTTTATGGCATCCAGATTGCGATCCACTGCTGCCCTGAGGTTCCTTGAGTCAAGATCAATATGTGTAGGCGTATTACGTCCACCATATGTCTCGCTTATTTTTTGATGAATATCTTTCGGGATCACGATGGCTGCAACTTTATCAGTCAGTGCAAATATCTCGTCATCATCTAGCAACGGATAATTAGCTTTTAGATATGCATCAACGGCAGCCCTCGACGGCATGTGATCAGCCTCGTAAATCCCCTGCCGAGAACGGCGTTTGAAGTCACTGTATAACTCAACCTCCAGAAACTCCACCGGCGGTTTGCTCAGGTAAATATAAATCGGCGGCAGGTCAGGGAACGGCAGGATCAGAATGTAATCCGCGAAACGTTTTTCCTCCGGTGCCGGGCTGGTGGTCGCCGTTATGCCGGTGTTATCCGGCAGCGGGTCCACTATCACCGGGTTCGGCAACACTGGCCGCGTCTGGTTGCCGGTATTCCACGGTTTTTCTTCACCTGTCCGATCAGGCGTCCAGACGATGGTGACGCGCGGTTCTTCCTCCGTGGTGAAGGTGTACGCCTGAGCGCTGCTGTCATACTCCATTTTTCTGACGCGAACACTGTCCCGGCCGGGTGGCGTGTGCCAGCCACGCGGGACCGCGTTCCCGCTGCTGTCGTTCTCCCACGTATAGCGCACCCGGCTCGGGGCTTCACGCATCTGCTCCAGGCGCATACGGTCGATAAAATCCTGTTCGCCGTCGTTCAGCCTGCCGGGCATCATTCCCACCAGCAGCCCGGCCACGGATGCACCCGCTCCGGCGGCGGCTGTCTCCCCCAGCCCGGCGGCACCACGTACCGCCCAGGTGCCGTAGGTCAGCGCTCTGCCGCTTATCAGCTCCAGCAGGCTTGCGCCTGCCGTGGCCGTCTGCGCGCGTGCAGCTGCAACTGCAGCAGCAACGGCGGCCTGATAATCCATCTCCTCATGGTTACCGTTCCACCAGCGATAAAGGGCGCTGCGCTTCTTCGGTTTGGGAATATCGTCTGGCTTTTTCTTTTTTGCGGTCCGGGCGTGCTGCGGGGTGTCTGAATCGGTTGCAGGGTCGCTGGCGGGCATGGCCTGAAAAAAAGCCATATCAGCAAAATT
>NZ_JAAQOK010000079.1:0-12169 GCF_011683705.1 Enterobacter sp. 725m/11
CTCCATAAACGGGTTCTTATGCCTCAGTTGTAAGTGTCTACCATGTCCCCGAACAAGTGTTCACTATGTCCCCGGACGTACAGTGGGAGAGGGCCGGGGTGAGGGCACCAGACCGCAGAGGACCCAATCACTCCCCAAGCGTCGCCACCATCACCGCCTTAATCGTATGCATCCGGTTTTCCGCCTGGTCGAACACGATGCTCGCCGCCGACTCAAACACCTCGTCCGTCACCTCCATCCCGCCGTGCAGGTCGAACTCCTTCGCCATCTGCTTGCCGAGCGTGGTCTGGTCGTCATGGAACGCGGGCAGACAGTGCAGGAACTTCACGTTCGGGTTGCCGGTCAGCGCCATCATCTGCGCGTTCACCTGATACCCCCGCAGCAGCGCAATCCGCTCCGCCCACTTCTCTTTGGCTTCGCCCATCGACACCCACACGTCGGTATAGATAAAGTCCGCGCCCTTCACGCCCGCCGCCACGTCTTCCGTCAGGGTGATTTTGCCGCCGTGCTTCTCCGCCAGCGCGCTGCACTCCGCCACCAGGCTCTCTTCCGGCCAGCAGGCCTTCGGGGCCACCAGGCGCAGATCCAGCCCGGTCAGCGCCGCCGCTTCCAGCATCGAGTTGCCCATGTTGTTGCGCGCGTCGCCCGCGTAGACCAACGTCATCTCGTTAAACGCCTTGCCCGGCAGGTGCTCCTGCATGGTCAGCAGGTCCGCCAGCAGCTGGGTCGGGTGGAACTCGTTGGTCAGCCCGTTCCACACCGGTACGCCCGCGTACTGCGCCAGCGTCTCGACCACTTCCTGGCCGTGGCCGCGATACTGAATGCCGTCGTACATCCGCCCGAGAACGCGCGCGGTGTCCTTAATTGACTCTTTATGCCCAATCTGGCTGCCGCTCGGCCCTAAATACGTGACGCGTGCGCCCTGGTCAAATGCGGCAACTTCGAAAGAGCAACGGGTACGGGTCGAGTCTTTTTCGAAGATGAGCGCGATATTTTTACCGGTAAGTTTCTGTACTTCCTTGCCCTTTTTTTTATCGGCCTTGAGCTGTGCGGCAAGGGTCAGCAGAGAAGTGAACTGTGCAGGGGTAAAGTCGAGCAATTTCAGAAAGTGTTTCTTGTACAGATCAGACATTTTATCCTCACATGGCGAACGCCACTTATTGAATTAAAATTCACTTTATATGTGTAATTATTCATTTGCAACCCCGTTTCACAAATCTTTCCAACAAAGGTGGAGGCAAACCCGTCCGTGTGTGAAAATAGAAGTATCTGCCGCACTTTAAAGAGGATTGAGCCATGGCAAACCCGGAATTACTGGAAGAGCAACGCGAAGAGACGCGTCTGATTATTGAAGAGCTGCTGGAAGACGGTAGCGATCCGGACGCGCTGTACACCATCGAGCACCATTTCTCTGCGGATGATTTCGACGCGCTGGAAAAAATGGCCGTGGAAGCCTTCAAGCTGGGTTACGAAGTGACCGAGCCGGAAGAGCTGGAAGTGGAAGAGGGCGACACCGTCATCTGCTGCGACATCCTGAGCGAAGGCGCGCTGAAGGCGGAGCTGATCGACGCGCAGGTTGAACAGCTGATGAACCTGGCCGAGAAGTTTGAAGTGGAGTACGACGGCTGGGGAACCTACTTCGAAGATCCGAACGGTGAAGACGGCGAAGAAGGCGACGACGAAGATTACGTCGACGAAGACGACGACGGCGTGCGTCACTAAGCGTTTCAGGCGGTGGCGCGCGCCACCGCTTTTTCAAGGCAGAACCATGGATTACCCGCAGATACTTGCCCCCGTACTCAGCTTCCTCCAGTGCCCGACCCCGCAAGCATGGATTGATAAAGCCCGCGACCCGGCAAACCTGCCGCTGCTGCTCACCGACCACATGGTGTGCGAGCTCAAGGCCGCCCAGACCGCGCTATTACTCGTGCGTAAATACGTCGCCGACGAAAGCGGTGCCGACGCGCTGCTGGAGTGGCTCAAGCCCTACGAACAGTTCACCTTCCGCGACGGCCCGGAGCCGGACTTCATCGCCCTGCACAGGCAGATTGGCAAAAGCGTGATGCCCAAAACCGACGACCCCTGGGGCCAGGCGCTCATCGACAGCATGGTGCTGCTGATCAAAGAGGAGCTGCACCACTTCTGGCAGGTGCGCGAGGCGATGCTGGCGCGCGACATTCCGTACGTCAAAATCACCGCCAGCCGCTACGCCAAAGGGATGCTGAAGGAAGTGCGCACTCACGAACCGCTGACGCTGATCGACAAGCTCATCTGCGGCGCCTACATCGAAGCCCGCTCCTGCGAACGCTTCGCCGCGCTGGCCCCGTTCCTCGACGACGATTTGCAGAAGTTCTATCTCTCGCTGCTGCGCTCGGAAGCGCGACACTACCAGGACTACCTGACGCTGGCCCAGCAGGTAAGCGACGACGATATCTCACCGCGCATACAGCTTTTTGGCGAAATTGAAGCCACACTTATCTCGACACCGGACAACGAGTTTCGCTTCCACAGCGGCGTGCCGGTGTACACCGGCATAACTCAAGGATAAGGATGCGAGATGAAAAAAACGTGGATCAGTACGGTCATTGTTATTGTCGCGGCTGCCGCCGTGGCGTTCTGGGTCTTCTTCGACAGGCAGCGCGCTCCGGAAGCGCAAATTGATACCGCTCTTAACGCGATGCCCGCCTGGCAGGTGATCAAGGAGCAGGAGCCTGTGCTGCATCAGCGCATCCTCGACCAGATGGCCGCCCTGCAAAAGGCCGGCGAGCCGGAGCAGCACATTATCGACACCATCCAGCCGCAGATCCTGCATTTACAGATGACGCGCCTGCAAAACGCCCCGGACGCCAACGTGGTGAACTATATGACCATCAACATGGAGCAGACCGCCGCCATCCAGAAGGTGAGCGACGACGCCTGCTTCCGCTTCCTCTACCCGACGGTGAAGGGCGGCGTGAACCCGATGCGCATGCTGGATAAAGACCTGATGACGCGGCGCTTGCAGGCCGACGCCGACATGATGCGCGCGGCCTACGGCAAAAACCGCCACACCGTGACCCCGGCCGAACGCGAGGCGGCTGTCGAGGATGTGCGGCCGATTATGAAGGAACTTGCTGATAAGTACGGCGAGGACATCCAGCTGCTGCAGATGCCGGAGAAGGCGGCGGGCAAAGAGAAGCTCTCCTGCGATATGGTGCAGGAGATGTGGGCGAAGGTGCTGGCGCTGCCGGAGCAGAAGGCGGCAGGGGTGATTCGTCTGGCGGTGTCTGAGCTGGAGTGAAGGGGCGCTGGTTTTTTGGGCACTTAGAGTGGGTTTCGCGCGTCGTCGCTTGCATGGCGGCGCGCGACAGGTATAATCCACAACGTTTCCGCATCCCCTTCAGTGCCGAAGTGGCGAAATCGGTAGACGCAGTTGATTCAAAATCAACCGTAGAAATACGTGCCGGTTCGAGTCCGGCCTTCGGCACCAAAAACGATTATGATAATCGGGAAACCTACAACAATCAGTACGTTGTACAATGAAGCTGGACGTTGACGGCAACTACAAAATGGCCGCATCTCCGGCTTTTTTTGTTTATAAAGCCTCGGGCCGGATCTTTTCACTCACTCCCTGTTTTGTCAATCTCTCTCCACGCAACTTCTGAGCATCTCGACATTGTGTTCAATATAGCTGAGCGTCACCTTAATATCGCGGTGGCCGAGTAGTTTCTGCGTGACATACAAATTTTGCTCCGGTTTCTGCATCAATTCTGTGGCAACGGTATGACGGTAGCGATGTGATGAAAAACGGCTGTGGCAGGCATCGCTGAGTTTGGCAAAGAAATAACTCACCTGATTTTCTGTCATCGGTTTACCCTGGCGCAGCGTCCTCCGACTGAAACGATTGATGTTGAACAACTGATCGTCAGCCCGCATTCCCTTTGTTTTCGCTTCTTCAAGCATCTGCTCCAGGTAGGGCCGTAACCGGGAGGCGATAGGAACAACGTGTTCATCATGGCTTTTGCTGCCTTCGCTCTGGATAAACAGCGTGTCATGGACCAAATCGATATCCCTGACCCGCAGGTGAATAAGCTGATTCAGCCGGATAGCGGTGTAGTTGAAGGTTTCAACCACGGTCAGCCAAAACCATGCCGGATATAAAGGCGAACGATAGCCGCGCTGCATTTTCTCCCGTTCGATAAATTGGTTCAGCACTTTGCGGGATGCGAGGATTTGCTCGCGGGTCAGGGTTTTCTTTTTCTTACGAGATTCCCGCAGCGATGTTTTCTGGAATGGATTGATGAACTGCTCCAGTAGCCCCTGTTCAATGGCGAAGTTATACAAGGCTCGCATATGGCGCATATAGTGGTTCCAGCTCACCGGCTTGATACAGCGCACATTTAGCAGGTAGTGACGCCACTCCAGCACCATATGCGACGTCACTTCGGCGGGTAACACGTTGCGCCAGTGAGTGAATTGATTTACTGCCGTGCGATAACAGCTCTGGGTGTCAGGTCGCAATAAGCGGGCAAAAAAATACTCTTCCAGGATCTGTTCAAAGGTCATTTGAGTGACTTCCTTCATTGAGCAAGAGATGAGGGTTATTAAAGGGAACGTCATCTCCAAAAAGCGGCGTGGGATCGTCAAGCATATATCCCTTCAGATGTGAACAACCGCGTGGGCCGACAACGGCGCAGTGCCAGATGTTGAGGCCATTTTTTGGTTTTCGGTGAAGATTCAGGTTCTGGAACTTCTTCTGAACCTCCCGCCGTTATTCTGGAATCCAGTCTGGTGCGCAAATTATCCGCTATAGGGGTTAAAAGAAATTTATCCCCTAAAGGGGATAAAACAGATTGTGTAATCAATAATATCTGTGAAGCTCATGGTCTCAGGAGTTGAAAATCTGCTTACGATGCCAGCCCACGTATTGTTCAGTGGGCCACAGCGATTTGTTATGAGGAAGATGTAACCGCTAGCCGTTCCGTTGACAGAACAGGTTATCCACCATCGGGCTACGGCTGACGCCGCCTGAGATGCGGATAGTGAGGCTTTCATCCAGCCCGAATGAGCCCATATCAAAAGCATCATGGTGCAGCGAACACAGCGCCAGACCGTTGTTTACCACACACGGCCCGCCATAGGTTTTCCAGTCGGACATGGGCTGCTTCAATACCAACCAGCGCACCATCCAATCGTAGGTCGTAGCCGCAGAAAGCACATTGCGAATGGTAAGCCCGGAGAACGATATCTCTGAAGCGCGGATCGCGGTTCTTTGAACGGTCGATAAAATCCAGACCCAGTTGGTTGGCGAGGATCCTCTGAATACTCTCGGGGAAGCGAGCTATCAGTATTTGCTGGGCCAGCTGGTCGATCATCTCCGGATGCGCTAGTAACTGCTGGTAAGCCGCTTCATCAAAGCCACCTGTTACCTGGTTATCAATCAGCTCTTTTTTTGTCGGCTGGGTGTTGCCTTTGCGCGGTTGACAGCCTTCTGCGTTGGCTATTCCCAGAAGCCGTCAGTTCTAAGCCGTCAGAAAGGCATTTTGGGATAGTCTATGCGTCGTTTATGGCCAAATGAGTGGTTCGTGTATCTCTAGGCCGTAGTTGAACAGGCGTGGGTGGCCTGCTTTGTACTGCGATAACACATACAGTAGCAACAACGGTTTATGTGGAGCGCATACGTCTCCCAGACGCCATACAGAGACGTTAGAGATGGCTGATTGCAGTGTTTCGAGTGGTGTCATAGGAATGAACCGATTAACAGGCTGATGTTAATACGATCATGCTCGCAAAAGCAGTGAAATTCAATTGTTACCCATCATGTTGGTTATAAGGTAATGTAATTTGGCAGGTATCAATATAATTAATTGATACCTGTCAGGCCCGAACTGTACTAATATCTCTTAATTGATAAAATCTAACCCCACTCGAGATTTGGATACCCCAAGTCTACCCAATAAATTTAATGCGTATTCATAACGTAACTCCGCAACTATTTTTGCTTCCACAGATGTTACCTTCATATTATTATCCATTGGCTCGACATATTTAAGTGTTATTGTATTCGCTTCAGTGAAGATGCCCTGATTTTCTACATAACAGTCCATTGCTTTGGGATTTGCCTTACCATCAAGTCCAACGGTAAAACTAAGAATATGTATTTTGCCGTCCAATTCAGGTTGAATGAATAATAGGTTGTTTTGAGTTGAGTAATTCAAGATTTGCCTAATGGCTTCATTATCGTCAATTGGTGGTAAAATATCTAAATTAAGTTCTCTTTGCATATATTGGCGAGTGTTATTTAATGCAACTTTCGCATCATACATCTTCACGAGCGTAACCGGAAGTAAATTATCCCCGCTCTTTTGACCTGGAACAAGATCACACATCGGAGTTAAACATAACCAGTGATTATTCTTAAATTCTAAAACATGTCCTGTGACTAAATGATGAGAAGTGATTTTTTTAGAACAGCTGAAGCAATTAGCATGTTTGATTTGTTCTAATTCGTCAGCAAGTGTAGACTTATCGATAAAATAGTCTAAGGGAGAGTCAATTTTTTTTAGATCTTGGACTAGATTGATTGTAAATTGATCTAAGCCAACTTTAATCTCGTACGCTAATTCTTCCCACAATTTAGTGACTGCTTGCCATGCTGCTGTTTTTATTGCATTATCGTCTTTGTTTAGAAGAAGTTCTTTTAACCATGCTGCTTGTAAGAATCTCTTATTCAGTATGTTGCTTGCAGCGTAACTACCATTACTTTCAATCTCACTTCGGAGCTTTGATAAGATAAGTTTATGCGGGTGTGGCTTAGAATCTGATAATGCTTCTAAAAGTTGATTTGGTATTTCACTGATCGGTGTGTCTTTTTTACCAAGGACAGTGATAAATAAGTCCTCTGTTTTAATCCAGTTACAGTTTTTATTTATTCCCCAATCAAAAAATTTGGAAGTCTTATCATTGAATTGATCAGCATATTTCTCAAGTTTTTTCGAAATAATCCACTTTAGTATTAATGGTTTTTGTATGTTTATATTATCAGGTCTACCTTCGTAGATGCCATAGAAAACATCAAGAATTTCGTTCTGAAAATTCCCTGAGCATAATTCAGTTTCATGCTTAAGAATTAAAAATAATAAATCTATAGTTGATATAGAACCTATTAATTCGTCCCTAATTCCAGGTTCATCGATTTCCCACTCATCTAAAACATCGTCTACCTTGGATTTAATTTTCTCATTTAAAATACTAATTGCTGGCCTTTTCTGTAATGATGTAATGATATCGATCAGTACCTCATTGACTGAACCTTTTTGCCCATCATAGCCCTTGGTATGTACCGCAACAATATTAAAATGGCGATTCTCAGATAAGTTTTTTATAATATCTATCGATTTTTTACAATACCCAGAATCCTCACCGTCTAAATGATAATCTAAAATTAATAAATCACTGTGATAAAGGCGGTTCGATACAGTTCCTTCTTGGACCTTTTTTTCTTTTCCATTGTAAACATCTAAAAGCCAGTTGTATTCTTCACTTCGACTGATATCAATTATCTCTTTAAGTCGATAAATATTTTCTTGGGAAAAGTCTTCCTTACTGCTCAGAATTAAATCATCAATGGTTGGGTATTCATCATCGATCACTGTCACAGTTCTGATTGGGTCAATATAAGCAGATTTTAAATGTGGCTTGTAATCAAAAGTAGAATTATTAGGCATTTTTAATCCCTTTAAAATTAATTACGAAATTGGCACCGTTAAGCATTTTTTTATCTGCTCTTGTTTCGTAGAAAATACTATGGCCACCCACCGCTAAATTTTGTTTACAAAGATAAAGGCCAACCCCACGGCCACCTCTTTGTTTTTTGGAGAAAAATATAGTAAAAAGCTCTGGTACATCATCAGGATCGACTCCTGGCCCATTATCACTAACATAAATAAAACTATCAAGCACATCTAATCTAATAATACGACGTTCTTCTTTAGTTTCTTTAACCCAATATCGTGAATTATTCACTAAATTAATGAACACAGGATAAATTCTGGCTGGTTGATCGTATAATGAAATATCTAAGAATTTAGTAGAGCAAGAAAATTCAATTGAATCTTTTTCGAATTTACTTTTGAAAAAGTGATTAACATAATCAAAAATGTCTTTTCCACTCAAGAAAGCTCTTACCTTATCACCTGATAGTTTGAGTGGACTTAAAAAACGCCAGGAATCGCTTAATGACTGATGTGCTTGGGTAATGCTTGATAAAGCATTTTCCTGGTATTCATCGAGGTTTGTTGATGACAATCTATTTATTCCCCGCTCAATAGTCATATCGAACCCTTCGATTTCATGACCAATTATCTCCACAGTTATCCCAAGTTGAGCGAGTGCGTTAACTTGTTCTACTTGTTTTTTTAATCGAGTATTTTCGTTTACTGAAGAGATAGCGAGACTTTCTAAATCAATTTCCTCTCTTAAACTTTCTAATGCAGTGATATATGGAGCATAGGTTTGATTTATTTCAATATCTTGAATCTGATAAGCGAGGTCTAAATTCTCAAGTGTTTTCTTGAGTGAAGACCTATTTTCTTGTAGATCGGATAAATACTGAGATGTCTTTTCATGGAAAGCTTTATTTGTATTGTTTGTTATCTCGTCAAAACGTAAAGTCTCTTCTTTTAATATATTTCGTCCTTTACTAGAGAATTTCCTTATTTTAGCATGCAATATGGCTGCTTTGCTACGAAAGTCTTTTTCAGCAATTGAATAATCATCCTTAACTGTAAAATGATCGAGTGCTGAATATACAGAGTTATTAATTTGCTTTAAAAGACTTTTAGCATCAATCTCTAAATCGCGATATTGACGATAATCTTTCTCTATACTTCCTAAATTCCTTGGTACTGAACCTAAAGATAGGTTTTTTAGGGTACCATCCAATACGTCGATGTTTTCCTTGAGCTGTAATAGCTCTTCTAGCTCTTTGAAGTTGTTCTTATCACTCAGAAGTTGTGATATTTCATAAAATTCGTTTCTTAAATGTTCTAACGAAATGCGATCTCTTTGAATCGATGTTTTGATTCTTCTTAGCTCTTTACGTAGTAATTTTTTTCTATCTTCATCTGCTTTCAAAGCAGCATGTTTAGCATTTATTTCCTCTAGTTTTTCTTCTCGTAAATCTGATGAACGACCAATAAACCTTTTTGCAATTTCTATTAAAATATTTTCGACTATTTCTCTAAATAGCTTAGATGCTTTATTGTCAATAATACCTTCTCTACCAGCTTTATCACGTAGATTGGGATTATGTTCTTTGGTTATATACACACCACCAAAACATGCCCTATTACTGAACATATATAAACCAGCATTTTTTGAACGTCTTTTTTCGATTTCAAAAAAGTCATTATCTTCACGTCCATATGGCATAACACGCAAATCATCACGAAAAACCATTACTCCACCAAACTGATCACGGATCCGATCGAAGGTCGCATGTTGTTCATCTGACAATGTACTATTTTTTCTTGTAACTTCAAATGTGCCCAATCTTAAAAAGAAAGGGCCAAAGCGGGTATCTTTTCGTGTCTTATAAACAGTTTTGGGTTTTACTATAATATTATCGAACCATTCGCCAAAAGCTTTGACTCTTCCCGAAAACAATCCGTTCTCATCAATATTCCCTTCAACTATATGTTCTAGCTGGTCAAAATTAGAAATATCAAAATTTCTAACTTCATCGATAATAAATCTTTGAAGATTACCATTCCAAGCGATAACGCTCGTCTTGAAATCAGTAATCTGTTCTTCTTCTTCTCTTTTAAATGGATTAACAAAGCTATTTAATGTTTGAAGAAAGCGCTCTTTAGCACGAACTTCTGCACCTTGAGCTTCTGAGCCTGCATCTGTTGATAACTGAGCTATTAAATCGTCATGAATTCCGGCTATAAACATTGCTGTGCCGTGAGTGGTTTTATTATTCCACACAGGCCATGATTGAAAATGCCTTTCCTCAAAGAAAGCATTAATAACAGTATTCTCGATGGCTTCTTTTGTAATATCATTACTTTCATTTTTTTCTAGTTCAGAATAATTTTCCCAAGCTTGTTCAATACGGTTATCCCGTAATATATCATCTCCGTCACCCCATAGATTTCCCATCAACGCATCAAACATTTCCGGTATAACAGTGATTAATTCATTTTTATCACTGCATTCCATAATTGGTATCTTAATATCATTAAGCATCAAATATGGATTTTCAAAAATACGCCAATCCAGCAGGCAAGCTACAAGAGGACTATCTTTCCTTTTGGAAACTAAAAGCATTAATGAGCCCAAGGCCGCACAAGAAAGACGACCGATGCCTTTCTGGCCTTGCTTTGCTCGAATATGATCTATTCCATTTCTATCTTCATATGGAATATCTTTTTTTATAGCCTTGGACTCTGTTCCTACTGTAAGCCACTTATTGATAATGTCATCTAACGACATACCATGCCCATCATCAACTAAAGTTGCCACAGGAGTATCGCCGTCAAATATATTTAGAGAAACATTACGAGCGTAAGCATCATATGCATTTTTCCAAAGCTCAGAAATTGCGGTTGGACAATCAGCTATTTGCTCGCGTCCTAGATGATCAATTGTCCTTGCTCTTGTTTGAAAAGCTGCTGAAATTACCATTTTTCACCTTCTATTATTATAAGGTAAGTAATCATCAAATGAGTTTTTGGTCCATTTAAGCTTCTAGTTTTGACCTTTTTCATTCATTACACCTTATCCATTGGGTGCAATTATGTTAAGTAATGCATTTATTAATATTGTGCCTAACATAGGGGGAACTGCATTACCAATCTGTCTTGCTTGCTCTGTTGCATTACCCCAAAAAATGTAGTCATCAGGGAATGTTTGCAACCTTGCCGCATGCCTTAAAGTGATGCCGTGATTTTCCCATGGATGAATGAATCTTCCCTTAGATGGGTTGTTACACCCAGTTGTAATTGTATTGGCCGGTAGGTGAATCATTATGCGTCCATAAACATCTTTGTGGCCAGCGTATCCATTGGAATGGCATTTTAGCTCGAACTCTTTTCCTGCATCACTTCTACTGCCATTGAGTTTTGTTGCTTTGAAACGCTCTTCCATACGCTCAGTTGGTATCATATGTATGTTGCATGGATCTTTTTCGCTTATTGGTGCGTCTTGATATTCTAGTGTTTCAAGTAGCTTTTGTGCTTCATCAATTGAGTAAGAGGTATGTTTAAGAAAGTATTCTGATATATATCTTTGAATTAAGTTATCATCCATCTTTTCAAAAACAGAGGATGCGGTTCTCCACGTACTTTTTGAGTTATTCTTTACTTCATTAGAATTAGGGTTGAAATGAGTAGCTTGAGGTGGAAACTCAATGCTATTTCTTTTTTTTAAAATGTCATTTCTAACGCCTGCAATGAACACTCGTTTGCGACTTTGCGGAACACCGTAGTCACGAGCATTTAGTACATCGCAATGAATTAATGTATAACCATTTTTGGAAGCCAAAAACTTAAAGCGTTTCAAATGGGTTTCATGCCTCTTCCATAACAAACCGGAGACATTTTCTACCAAAAAGGCTTTGGGTTTAAATTCACAAACAAAATCGAAATACCTTAAAAGTAATTTGTTTCTGGGATCGTCAACGCCAGCGTCATTAATTCGGTGACTGGAAAAACCTTGGCACGGAGGCCCACCAAGTATCATATCAAGTTCGCCTTTCTTGAGCTTTATTTTTTTTCTTAACTTTTTTGGGCCTACGAGTAAAATATCTTCCTGTAAAAGTTCGGTCTTATGCTCAAGCCTTTCTAACATATTTTTTTTGTAGGTGTTTGCAGCCGCACTATCGAATTCAATAGCAGCAACAACATCTATAGCGCCTGTATTGTGGGCGGATAAACTAAACCCTCCAGCCCCCGCAAATAAGTCAATTGCCTTCATATAAGTCCAAAATTAACTCCTAAATCTTGATATTTTACTCTTTTTTTTTAGAAATGCAACAGGCAAGTGTTATGCCTAACAAGAATATACGCTATTATTAACGTAGTCTTAAAAGGGGTTCCTTTCATGTTTATATAATATAAAATGTAATGAAAATTAGCGAATTATTGTTTGTAATCTGTCTCTTATACACATCTCCGAGCCCACGAGA